>NZ_JAAIJR010000065.1 GCF_010915725.1 Thiorhodococcus mannitoliphagus | reverse complement strand
CGGATCAATCCCCGCGTCATCAAACAAAAGATGAGCAAATGGCCCAAGAAGCGGGCGCACCACCGACATCCTCCTCAACCGACCAAACCCTTCGAGGAGAGCATTGTGCTGTGCCATTGAACGGTATTGGGGCCAGGGGGGATTTCGGGCGGGATCGCTCGCATCGGGAAACAATTGATGGACACGCTCTAAGAAAGTGACCATCAACAACTTCCCCCCCTTTCGCAAAGGGGGGCCAGGGGGGATTTCGGGCGGGGATCGCTCGCATCGGCAAACAATTGATGGGTGCTTTCTTAAACGATGAACGAAGCTAGAAAGCCCTGCCCCCAGGCACCCCGAGACCGCTCAGCGCATCAACTCTTCGCCGTGAAGGGCAGTCGATCCGTTAGGCCATCCAATTGGCTGCCCGTCGATGAGAGGCTGTTGATGATGCTCTCCATCGCGCTGAACTGCGTGGTCAAGCGGATGTTCAGCGCATCCATGCGGGTATCGAGCTTGATCTGGTCCTCGTCGATACTTTCCAACTGTGAGTCGATGGTGTCCAGGCGCATGTCGATCGCGCCCGAGGAGCCGAGAAAGCTGTCGATGAGATTGGTTAGCTCGCCGGCCAAGCCACGCGAGAAGTTGACCTCGAACGCGCCCTGAGCGGTCGCACCAGCACCAACGGTGAAATTCAGGCCATAGGCATCCGAGCCGATCGCGGGAAGCAGGAGATTGCCGGCACCGAAACCCGCCTCACCGTTGATGGTCCCGACGACATCGACTCCCGTGGTTCCGCTCAGTGATGCGTCGATCCCCAGGTCGGCCATGCCGGCGCTCGCCTCGCTGAAGCTCACCTTGGAGACCGAGCCATACTCCCGAGACGTGAAGGTAAAGCCATCCGTCGCTGTGTCGAAGCCAACGTCCAGGGAAACACGCCCTGCCTTCAGCTTCTCGTCGCTGTTGATCCGGGCCTGCAGGTCCGCGCGCAATTCATCCGCGGAGGCGTAGGTCCCGGTCAGCTCGATGAGGTCGGATTCGACGCCATCGACCTTGATCTTGAAGCTGTAGCCGCCGCCCGATGCATCCAAGGCGGTTGCAAAGGTATCGTCCAGCGCATTGAAGCCGGCATCGGTAATGGCACTGGCTAGAAGCTCCCCGCGCGTCGGATCCTGAGTGATTTCGACGTTGTAGGTGCCCGCAGCCACCTCCGACACATAGGTTCCCATGTTCACAGACACAGCGCTATTAGTCGAACTCGTCTTGGTCGCGAACAGGCCCTCGAGCAGCTCGAAGTTGTTATTGATCGCGTCGCTAAACTCATCTTCCTCGATGGAGAGGCTGCCATCAAGTTCGGTACGGATGCCAAGATTGGTCAAGGCCGTAAAACCGCCCTCCGCACCTGGAACGATATCCCCAACCATCTGACGAACGCGCTCGACCATGAGCCGCGCCGACCCATCGCCGGCAAGATCGCCACGCACCAGCTGGTTGTCCTCATCGCGACTGTAGCCCACCAGATTCTCGGCGGTCTCCCGAAAGCTGTTGTAAGCCTCGACGAAATCGCGCACCGCCTGCTCGGCCGTGCTCGTGTCGGCCTTGATGGAATAGCTCAGCTTCTCGCCAACCGCCGCCTTATTGAGTGTGAACTCGAAACCTTCGATCACGTCATTGATGGAATTCGATTCACGCGATACCTGAAGGCCGTTGACCTTCAGCTGCGCATCCTTGGCCTGTTGCGTCTCGGTCACGCTCGCGAAGGTGGTCGCATTGAACGCGAATAGATCCAGGCTCGGATCGTCCACGCTGATCTCGAGCGCATTGGACGCGCCCGAGGGTGACGTCAGCATCAATTGGAACTGCCCATCCACCTTGAGCACCGAGGCCTGAACCCCAGATTTCTCACTGTTGATCTTCTCAGCGATGCTGTCGAGCGAGTCGGTTGCCTCAATGCTAATAGAGAATGCAGTGCGCTCATCGTTGACGGCAAAGCTGAGGGGCGCGTCGGCGGTGGCGGGGTCACCGTCGACATCATAGGTCCAGTCACCAAAGCGGATGCTGATCTCCCCGGATTTACCAAGCGCGCTGTCACGCTCGGCCTGCGCTGCCATGGCCAGGGATTGCGCGCTCGCGACCTCGAGCACCTCGATCTGATAGGTGCCCGTCTGAGCGCCGGCATTGACCTTATCCGCCGTGATGACGTCCGTCGTCGGCACCGAGACCGAGCGTGCGTTGAAGAGATCGTTGCTGCCCAAGGTTCCAACGACCGTCCTCAGTCCATCAAGCGCGCTCTTCATCTGACCGTAGCCAGAGATTTGCGCCTGCAGCTTCTCCTGGCGGGTATCCAGACGCTGCTGCTGCGGGGCGCGCTCGACCTCGACCAGTTGGGACACGAGATTGGTGATGTCGATCCCGGAGCCGGCACCCAGTGAGCTGATGATGTTGTTCGCCATAACGCTTGCTCCTGAACCTCAGATCCGCCCGATCCTCGTATCCCACCCCTGCACCGATGCTTGGTGGCTAGGCTTGATCGCTAAAGATCAGCCCGGCCAAACCTTCCACATACTCCGCAAACTTCAGTGTTTCCTCGCTCGGAATCTGGCGAACGAGTTCCTCGGTCTCCGCATCCAACACCTGGATCACCATCTGACCAGCATCCTTGTTGAGTTCGAACTTGAGCTGATGCTGGCCGCTCTGCATCATTTCATTGATGCGCTCCACGGCCTGCGCCACCTGCTCCGCCGGATCACCCTGGCTGCGAGCGTCTTTTGCCGCCTCATCCTTCGGCTCCGCCGATCGACCGACCGGCGCTGGCGTCTCCTTGGCCTTGAGCCCGGCGCTCACCCCAGGCTCCCCCGTTTGACTCGTGGCGCCATCGCCTTGGTGCTGCGTAACCGGCTGCTGGACATGCCGTATTGGTGGCGGATTCACCGCAACCGATAAACTGGATTCGCTAGTCATGACACTTGCCTATACTTGAGCCGGGAGGTTCCCCGCCGGGAAACCTCCCATCCTTTAGCCCTGAGGCCGATCCCTTACTGCAGCAGCGAGAGCACCTGCTGCGGGGCCGCATTGGCTTGGGACAGCATCGCCGTGCCTGCCTGCTGAAGCACCTGTGCCCGCGAGAGCGCCGCCGTCTCAGCCGCGAAGTCCGCGTCAACGATACGGGACCGGGAGGCCGCCGCGTTCTCGGAGACGTTGGTCAGGTTGTTGATGGTGTAGTCGAGCCGATTATTGACCGCACCCAGATCACCGCGCGTCGCGTTGATCTGCTCCAAGGCCTTATCGATGATGCCGATGGCCTTCTGAGCGCCCGCTGCCGTCGAGATGTCGACACTGGCGACCGAGCCCACACCCGAGGTCGCATTGCGCTCCAACAGACCGGTCACCGCCTTGACCTCGGTATCAGTCGCATCCGTGCCATACTTGATCGAGATCTCCTCGCCGCTCGAGGATCTCAAGGCGACTACGGAACCGCTTTGATAGGCGACCACGCCCGTCTGATCCGAGACCTTATTGATGGCTTCGATCGTATTGGTCACACCCGACGCTGCGTCAGCGCCTGCATCAATCGGGCCAATGTCAACGCCGTTGATGTTGAGATCCCCGGCCTTCAGATCAGCGGCGCCAGTCGCCGTTGCCGCCATCCCTGTCACGGTCCCCGCCGCATCCTGCGTGTTGAGACCAATGGCCGCCACATCGGTCGTAGCGACTTCCACCTTCACGCCACGCTTGTCGGCACTGGTATCGTTGATGACGAGTGAGAAATTCGTAGCACCATTTGCAATACCAGACGCATCCGCAGTCGTGCTATCCGTAACCGTAATCGACTGCGCATTCTCGGCTGTCAGGACCAATTTGCCCGCATCGTCGACCGTCGCCGAGATCGTCCCGCCGCTTTCTGTGTTGATCGCCTCGACCAACTGATTCATGTTTTCGGTGCCGGTAATGACGTACTTGGAAGCGTTTCCGTAGTTGTCTGTCAAATCCAACGTCAAGGTATCCGTGCCAGCACGAAGCACGCCATCACCCACCGAGGTCCCCTTCGCCTCGACCATCGTCGAGACCTGCGCGCCGAAGCCGTCGAGGTCAGTGTTGATCTGATCGATGCCGGCCTGAACCGTTGACGCACCTGTAACGACGGAGCTTAAGTCACTGACGGCCTGATCATTGATCGTCAGATCGCCGGCCGTGAGTCCCGCGAGTGCCGCAGAACCAGTCGTCTCCGCACTGACGATATCCCCAGAGGCACCACCGAGGCTCGACGAGCTCATGGAGCCGATCTCCATGGAGATGGTCTGGTTGGAATAGGCGCCCACTTGCAGGTCAACCTTGCCCAGTGTGCCATCCAGAATGTTCTGGCCGTTGAATGACGTGGTTTGCGCAATCCGATCCAGTTCGGACTTCAACTGTTTGGACTCGGCGTTCAGGGTCTGGCGGTTGCCGCTGTCGTAGGTGCCGTTGGCCGATTGCACGGCCAGCTCACGCATGCGCTGCAGGATATTCGTACTCTCCTGCAAGGCGCCCTCGGCCGTCTGCGCCAGCGAGATACCGTCGTTCGCGTTACGCACCGCTTGATTGAGTCCGCGCACCTGAGAACTCAGCCCCTGGCTGATCGCCAGACCGGCGGCGTCGTCCTTGGCGGAGTTGATGCGCAAACCGCTGCTCAGGCGCGTCATCGCCTGATTCTGCGAACTCTGCGCATTACTCAGGTTCCGCTGTGCGGTGAGCGACATGATGTTGGAATTGATGACCATTGCCATGAGTGTTCTCCTGATGGATTGCTAACCGCCGGACCCTGCGTCACCGTGCGGTACTCGGTGATATCCCTCGTGCAATCAATAACGGCTCGTGGCAACAGAACTTGAGACAGATCTAACGTGAACCGCCGCACACTTTAGATGCGGGTGCGGAAGCGGACTCGTGGTCTGGTCTGAGAATCGAGTGTGGCCATGCGGGCCTTCTCAGCGGGTGTGAAAAACGCCTGGCCTTGCGAGACAAGGCGCCTCGTTACGGGCTGGATTCATGTGGGAATCGCAGCATTTCAGCAGGTTTCGAGGCTGCCAATGCTGGGCTTCGACCCTCAATCCAGCGAAAGGAGGCACGGTTTCTCAGGCCAGTGTCTCGACCTCGAAACCAACCAGATGCCGATCTTCAAGCGAGAACTCCACGCTGATCAGAGGGATCTGCATGCACCCTGCAGGACAGTTGTCGGCATGGTTCAGTTCCTGGATCCGCCGCAGGGCACGCGCCTCAGGCGCGAGTCCCACCACCTTGAACGCAGCAGATCCGCAGTTTGCGACGATGCAAGAGCCTTACCTGAGATCCGCCGGCCCCTGCCCATGCTCACACCAGCGCCGCCACATCCCACGATAGGCTTGCTCCATCTTGCGTGCGAAGCCTGGCTCGTCGCGCCAGGGAGAGGCTTCGAACTCGGCGCGCAGGTTGGCGCGGATACGCGCCAGTGCTTCCAAGTCGCTGGCGAGGGCGACGGCCTTTTCGATGTATTCCTCCTCGGTGGTAGCGATCCATTCTGGGTGTCCAACACCTGCCAAGATTCCGCCACCCATCCTGCTCGAAAAAATTAGGTGCCCGAGAAGCGTAATGACTGGCACGCCCAGATAGAGTGACTCGAACAACGTCGTGCTCGAATTGTGCGGAAAGGGATCTAGCGTGATATCCAGGCTGCGCAAGATGTCCCATGGCGGCGTATGGCAACCAATTGACAATCGCTCTGGACAAATCCCATGGACGGCAAAGCGCTCAGCTAATTCCAAACAGGCTTTCTCGGCAACAAAACTCGAGCTATCGATGACCAGGCGAGCACCCTCAAGCCGTTGGAGGATCGTCGACCACACCCGGATCACCCGATCATTCATCCGGATGCCTCGCGTCAGAGTTCCGAAGGTGACAAATCCATGCACCTCGGCAGGCAAGGACCCAACTCCGCCCATCCCTTCGGATGGCCGGTAGACACCAGCTGGGTTAGGAACTCGCCAAAGCTGCTCGATGTACAGTGCATCGGAAGCATCTACGCTTTGGAAGGCATCGACGGCAACGTAATCGATCGCACGCAGCCCGGTTGTGTTGGCATAACCCAGCCAGGACACCGCGACCGGTGCCGGACGGCATGCGAATGTCCTCAATCGATTTAATGCCGTATGTCCAGACAGATCAACCAGGATATCGATCCCATCGGCGCGGATTCGCTCGGCCAGGTCAAGGTCGCTCACACCATTAGTGGGCACCCAATGATCGGCATAGGTACGAAAGCGTGCGGTCACTTCATCCTCGCGTGCAAGGTCTGCATAGGCCGTGACCTCCACCTGACGCTTGTCATGCGAGGCCATCAGCGCCTCCAGATAATAGCTCACGACATGCTTGCGAAAATCCGGCGAGACATAGCCCACCCGCAGACGGCGCTCAGGGTCACGAACGTTCGTGTGTGGTCGCCAATGACCTCGAAGCGGCGCGCCAATCACACGATCAAATTCCAGATGGGCCTCATAGATCTCTTGAGGGGATTTGTCCGGATGATAGCTCAGCAGAAACAACCGATTCGAATAGACCACGGCCGCGTTCTTGTCTGAGGCATTGATCAATCCCAGGTCGTAACAGGCCAACGCCTCGTCGAAACGCCCCAGGTCCTGAAGGCTGGCCGCCTTGACATTGTTGGCAATCATCAACTGCGGATCGATGGACAGGGCGCGATTGCAAGATGCCACCGCCAAATCCAGAAGCCCTTTTGAGCGGTAGGCTGAACCGAGGTTGCTGTGCGCCTTGGGCTGATTCGGATCGATCTGCAGGGCGCGCAGATAGCAGGAAATCGCCTCATCAATACGCCTGAGGTCCTGAAACACCATGCCAAGTCCGTTGTAGGCACCCTCGCAATCCGGATCGGACTTAATGGCAAGCCGAAAATAGGCGATGGCCTCGGATTGCTGGCCAAGCTCGCGCAAGATGTTGCCCAGAGAGGTCAGGCATTCCGAATGCTCAGGGCTCAATTCCACAGCCTTGTGCATGAGCGGCAAGGCGGCCTTATAATTTAAGCGTTGCATCTCGACACTCGCAGCGGCCTGCCAGCCAAACGAATCGCTAGGATAACGCTCGATGAGACGTTGAGCGAAGGACTCCGCTGGTTCCAGGCGCCCCTGCAGCAACAGCGACACAAAATCATTGCGGTTGGCCGCAGAGACTTTAACCACAGGATTGCTAGACGCTCGCCCGCCCCGTTTCCGATCGGCCCGAGACCTTGCGCGGGGCTTGGCTGATTGATGCGCGGGCAACGCTTTCTTGGATTCAGAGCCTAGATTATCGGCGGAAACCTGTGACCCAGTCACGGACCCGAGAACTGTATCGCCTATCTCTGCCGAGGCGAGAAACTCCTGATCTGAAATGGCCCCTAGGATCTGCGCGCGCAGCGAATGTGCCGACGGGGTATCGATTCCGAGCGCCAGTGCCTGATCAATGACCATCAAGGCTTGTTGAGCTGATCGAGCGATCAGCAAACCCAGTGCCCAGCCCTCCCAATAACCTGCCGTCGAGCTGGATCGCTCGACGGCTCGACGCAGGTGATCCAACCCTTCATCAGACTGCCCGAGTTCCAAGAGCAACGCGCCTAGCCGATGATGCGTTTCAGCCAAGTTGCCGTCGAGCGCCAGCGCAGCGCGGTAGAGGTGTTCGGCAACCGTTAAGCGGCCTGATTCGTGGTGGGCGGTCGCCTGCTCGAGCAAGGCGCGACAGTCGGTCATGGGCATTCAGCTTAGTCTTCCGGACGGGGTTGCTTGATCGCAGATTTCGAGTATAGCCAGTAATTCTGACTCACATAGGCGCATCGCGTGCTGACTGCCACGCCCATCGCACGAAAGCCAAGCCATGCAGAAGCGCTAAGCGAGATAGAACTCGGACTTATCGACGATAAGCACATCCTGTTCTCAATAGCACTACTACAATGACACGATGCGGCCGGTCAGTCCCATTGAGCTAATCTCCGCCATGATTTCTTCACTGTAGACAGCCACTGCCACGAGCACGGTCGCCCCCAAGTGCCTCATGAGCGCTTCGGGTTCACGGACGGGGCGCCCCAAAATTTCTGTGCCCTGTTTATGGCGATCACTATCCACCCAAAAAGCAATTCTACATTGTGCCAGCGCAGTCGTTGCCAGTAATCGGCTAGAATAATTTCCTGCGCCCCAGATTACAATCTCTTCGCCACTAGACACCAAGTCATCAATCAATTGGTTGGTTGCCGTACGACTAGACGTGCGTGCCACATAGTCGCGTATTCTCTCGCGCGAGTATTGTACCCAGTCCGTTTGCGGTCTATCATCATTTACGTAGGCGCAAAAAATGACAGGTTGCATGGAAGTACCAATATGGATATCCGTTTTTTGCAAATTTCGTATGGACATACCGTGAAGCAAGCCCAAATTGAGTAGAGACGTTTCATCAAAATGGTTTATGTGCTCAATATTAAAATAGTCGAAAGGTACGTTGTCGTAAATGTAGTAGCGGGCAGAATCGGGCACACAGACTAGTAATAAGCCGTCCGTCTTAATCAAGACTTTGATTGCATCTATCATCTTTGATACGTCACAGATATGCTCTAGCACCCCCGACAGAATAGCACAGTCGAAATTCTTCATATCCGTATGAGTAAAAAAACTTCCTTGGACAGCATCAATATCTTCTACCAACAAAAACTCTACACATTTCGCCGAAGGGTCCATTCCAGTTAGCTGGCTATAACCGCGACACCGAAGATCGCGTAATAACATGCCGTTCCCACATCCGATATCGATAATGCGTGATTGCCGCCTTGGAATCACTAACTCTATCCAGTTAGCCCTTTCCGAATACAATCGCGTGTCAGTTTCAACATGAGAAGATTCGTAGTACGACATCTCTGCATAGTACTTGTCATAGACGTCCTGACTGGCAGAGGTATCTGAGAAGACACATCCGCACAATTCGCAGGAAACAATATCGTAGACTTGCGGAAGTATATGCGCGCTATGAAGAACGAAATACTGTGTATGAAGGATTTCAGCGCTTCCCTTTTGACCGCATATCGGGCACTCGCGATTAAGCTGCTCTTTGAATTTTCTCTTAGATAGCATATAACACCGTTTCAGTCTGATTGTCGGTGTAGTGCCGCAGATAAAGGCGATAAGCAGGATTCAAGGATAAAACTAAAATTGGGATATCAAAAAGATCTTCGCGGCGGTGATACACGCTCACGGCCAACTTAGGTTTCCATCGTCGGATGGTGCCCCCTGCGCCGAGAAGGGCGCGTCGTTCTGCACCCTCGATATCCATCGAAATGTAACTAACGCGCCGACCAAGGAGTAGATTATCCACTGTATCAACGTCCAGCGAGTAACCTCCGAATCCGGTCGTGGCCTCCTCCGATATGCGAGACCCCCCCTCGCGGCCATTATGAAAATAGAGAACTTCTCTCTTATTCCAGACCCCGTACTCGATGACTTCCACGCCATATAATCTGTTCTTCGTCAGGCGCTCTTGGAGAACTTGACGGTTTCTCTTATCAGGTTCTACAGCGATAATACCAGCATATTCTCCTTGGGTCCTGCGCGCAAACTCAATTATTGCATTGCCGCCAAATGACCCGATATCCATATACACCTCTTCGCTTCCGAGCTGAATAATATCGTCGTCGAAATACTCGCAAGTCGTCTGAATAGTTCTGTAGTAGTCAAAGTTACCAGATATCTTTGCGTTTAATACATTAACAAAAACTTTCTTCGAATACTCATCTGCTAGTGAGAAATAGACTTCCTCAAAACTATTAGCATACTCTCTTAAATAAGAGTAACTAAATTTTTCTCCGCACACCTCGTAGCCTCGAAAATACCACACCCGATTCTTTTCACCGGACCTTTCTAAAAACGAGAAGATTTCTTCTTTGTATTTAGGCCCCGTGGAAACGACGATATGATAGCCTCCTTTCTCACGAGTAAGCTGCTCCTTCATATCCACGTAACTCAGAACGGGAAGACCGAGATAAGTCGACCCATGCCTATCGGGATTGCTATCACATAAAGCAACCGGAAAAATTCCATTCTGAGTCAAATAGTTCCATATATACCAGGAAAGCTCGCCCGCACCCCATTGTACGACAGGTAAGCCGGAGTCACGGATAGCGTTTAAGCTAGCAGCGTCGCTATGTGGAACCTCACTGATCAGATCCAATATCACGTCATTGCCTCGTCTGTTGGTCCGCCAGGACTACGCAGTTGCCTGACAGGCACACCATCGATATCGTCTTTCATATAGTAGCTGCTCTTGAAGAAATCGCAGTGCCCGCACGACGAGTGCTCATGGGCGCGTCCCTCCAGTTGCATTTTCAGGAACTCGTACCAAGCGGTTGACATCCATAGTTCCTCAATACTCATAGTATCTACGTTACCCAGATTTGTACCGCCGATAAAATCTACGCAGCAGGGCGATACGCTGCCATTGCTGCGCACCGCCAGGGTAGTAAATCCCATTTGGCAGGCTAAGCGCGGCCTGCTATATTTTCGAATATCATCCCGTGCAAGCGATAGCTTTTCACCGTAAAAACTACCAAGAAAGTCAGCGCCCTCGACCTCGATCCATCCATGCGGTTTATCGATAAAAGCCTCATCCGCCACGTCACGGTACATATCAAAGAAGCGCTCGTTCTTCTCGTCGTAGGCATCCATCATCTTAACGCTGACAAAAGGCCTCAAAGAACCCCTCCGCCGCTTAATAGCCTGCAATTGAAGCAGATTGTCACGAATCGCCCCGATCTCAACGGTTGAACGCGTTGTCGTACGGTGAGCGATCTGATTGGTGGCGTAAATAGACACCCTGAGATAGTCGAGCTGCAATTCAACCATTTGCTCAGCTATGTGACAAGTAAGGAGCGACGCGTTGGTCGTTGTCTCGATTCGTTCAGCAATACCAGCCTCCCGGGCGATCGCGAGCATCTCTAAAAAGTCGCTGTTGATCAGAGGCTCTCCGTAAAGGCTCAATTTCAGAACTTTGAAGAGAGGACCAGACCATTGCCGCGCTTGCTCAATCACGCGTTGAAATCGAACAAGCGGCATATTCATACGATTGCGAGTGAAATAGTTTGAACTCTTAAGGCTTTGAAAGCACTGCGTGCATTTGAAATTGCATAGACTAGATGGCTCGATCAGCAGCGTGAACGGCTTGGCTAACGGCAGAATCTCCCGAAGATTCTGGCGCTCGGTGCAATGCAGGCGGGTGAAGGGGATCACGGTCTCAATCATGGACGCAATTTCTCAACCGGGAAGCCGTCGACGTTGTCAGCGTCGGGAAACAGCTTAAACCAGTCGCAATGAGCGCAGATCGGGTTTTCGTGTTTGTGGTTCTGCAAATGCATCCTACGAAACTCGAACATGGCGTTTCCGGACCACAGTTCCTGAAGAGTGCTGTCGTTGCAGTTACCGATTTTCGTTCCCTTTGCGGGATCATGGGTACACATCAGACAATCGCCGATGTTATTGATCACCATAGACATGAATGGGCGAGAGCACGCGATGCGATGTGCGTTCAAGCTTTGCGCGTATTCATTGTAAGCGCGTTCACTTCTTACACTATCGCCGTAATACATTTTCACCAAATCATTACCACTATAGTTAGTAGCGTTGTGTACTTTTTCTAATCCTATCTCGTCGGCTATGCCTTCGTACATTTCATAAAAAAGATTGTTTTCATCTCCATATGCGTCAAACATCTTTACAAAAATACAAGGTGCACACCTACCTTTTGCGTCACGAATATCACGCAAGCGCTTGATATTATTTCGTATTTCTTCAATGGCGCACCGACTGCCAGTAACATCCAGGTGCCGATCTGGCGTCACCGCGTATATGGAGAATCGGATTGAGTCGATGCCAACATCGACCAGCCGCTCGGCGACATCCCCACTTAACAACGAACCATTTGAAAAAGTATCAACTCGTTCAGCTACTCTTGCCTCCTTTGCCAACCGTACCATCTCGATAAAATCCGGATTGATAAAAGGTTCTCCTAACATGGCTAAACGTAGCAGTTTGAGCGGAGGTCCGGACCACTCCCTCAATTCGGAGATAAGTTTTCCGTAGAGCGCCATCGTCATATGACGCAAAGGCTTTAAGTCACTACGGGTATTTTCAGAACCGTGCACACATGGGGCGCACCGGAAATTACAAATGTTTGTCGGCTCTACGAAAAGAGCTAACGGCTTTCGAAGCGGCAAACGACCACGTAAGGGCGGCCGATCTTCAGAGATTATCGTAAACCGCTTCATGCGACAAAATCCAAAATCATAACGGTAGGAAGCATTTTACGCTCTGTTCATTAAAAAATATACGCTAAGCAGTTTGCTTTTCTCGCAGAAGCGACATGAAAAATCATTAATTGGTTATTGCTCTGAATCTGGATACTACACGCAGCGACCAAACTCATATCGGTTAATCAATCACTATGAACTGGAAGTCCATAGCATGAAGTTCGGACTGAAAGTCCTCGGTCCGCAGACAGAACTGTGGACTAAAGAAGACTAAGGAATCGCTACGCGATGCCGAACTTTAATTCGGAGGCTTCCCAATGGCTCGACTTTGGCCATTTTCTTCGGCTGGAAATCTCTTTTTTATCAATAGCTTACGATGCATGAAAAAATTAACGAGGGGTCCAGTTTCGGCGTTCGGGCCTCCCGACCCCCTCTAATTTTCAGCCCTCACGATACTTCAAGCAGTTAGCTTTCTGGGAGACTGCAAAAATGGCCAAAGTCGAGAATGGAAGACATTACTAAAAGTCTTGCACTGAACGCGCATAGTTTTCACTAAACGGTTGGGACAATAAACGTGTTCGCGGTAAAGTGAGCATTCGTACATAAATAGCGTTGTTTGCCGTCGCTCGTCTTCCCACGTTTCACGACTTCATGTTGCCCACAGTGTAGACATTGAATAGAGACGAAAGCCATTGAGCACCTAACCTGAAAAAATCATTACCCATGAAATATTGGTTGATAATATCAAATATCCAGATTCAGAGCACTACCATTAATTGCACGAACTTCGTAAAACTTAACATGCAATCCAAAATAATATTAATTGATATCAAAGCAATTCCAATATTTACTCCAGTAAGGCTCTCTAATCGCATGCTTAAATTTTTCATGGTAGTAGTCTGCCGTGCTGCAATCCGACTTTCCCTCATAAGCTCTCATCAATCCGTAATAGGCAAATGCGTGACCCGGCACTTCTTGTAGCACATGAGAAAAATTATCTATACAAGTATCGTAGTCGCCGATAGAAAGATGGTAATTGTGTATAAAGTTTGCATAAAGATTCATAAAATAAGCCTGAAATTGGATATGCTCAGAATCGTAATCAGGAGTTGAGATATTGCAATCAGCTAAATTTGGCGAAAAGAAATTTTCATCATCTACCAAATAGTTTTTTTCTTTGCATTCATTATATAAAGACGTACCAGGAACAGGCAACACGATGAGGAAGTGGGACCAATTGAATCCAACGCCCTTAATCGTTTCAAGCGTTTCTTGCCGATGAGCATCAGTTTCGCCAGGAAAACCCGTCACAACATTAGTGTCAACATTGATTCCATAACGGCGTAAGCTTTCGACCGCCCGGGATATCTCCTTGATCTTTAATGGCTTCTGGATTATATGCTTGAGGACATATTCTGAACCAGACTCGATGGACACTAGTTGATTGGTAACGCCAACCTGACTCAACAGCGCGGCAATCTCATCGTCTATGTTTCTGATGAGCAGAGAAGGAAAGTTGACGGTCATTTTCATTTCAATCAAATGCTGAAGAATCTTTATTGCGCGATTTTTGTCAAGCAAAAAATTATCGTCGTTGATCATGAGGCTATTGATGCCATACCGATCTATCATAAAATGTACATCACTAATAACTTTCTCGACGCTCATCATTCGGATTTTTTTACCATGAACAACATGGCAGGCACAAAAACAGCATTTATATGGGCAGCCACGAGTAGTGTAAATAACTAGTGTTTTTAAAGAAGTATCTTCTTTGCAGCTTTCAGTGCAGCTTTTGCGACGCTGAAAGAACCTTAGCATCGGCCCCTTGTAGCTTGCAAGATCCAGTAAGTCAAAGTTGATCGGAGGTAGTGTGTCTAGATTCATTACCATAGAATTCACAGGTTGAAAGCAATTCTCAGACTGAAGTTTCGTGCTTGTAAAAAAGGAGGGATGGTTGGAAATAGCCGTATTCGCCGGGGATATTGAGTCCGCAATCTGCGTTAGAGGGATCTCTCCTTCTCCATAACATACCGCGTCGATATTTTCATCCTCAAGCAATTTTTCATACATTGAAGTAGCCAAGTTGCCGCCAGCAATTACCTGAATAGCCCGATCAAATTTCTTGACCTGAGCGGAAACAAGTGGCAAATAGAGGTAATTTACATTGAACATAATCGAGACGCCAACGATATCAGGACTAAACGCTGACAATTCGGTTACAATTGCATCTCGGATGTCATTAGGCGGATTTGTTTTCCCTGATCTGTAGGCTCTGTACAGGGCACTGTTAAGGTCTAGCAGCCGAATTTCAGCAGAGCGTCTAGAGTTTTTTCTCACATACGATATAATTGAAAGCAAACCGTAGGGAGCGTTCGAAATTGATTGACGGTCCAAAGAGTATCGTGCTTTATCGTAGTCGTTGATGACAGTATTTGGCATGTTAATCAGTAAAATTTTTTTTATCATATTTCGTCTCCAATTGTTGACTAGGCATAGGCCTTGTCAAGAGCACGCACCTCATGAAAATGAAGTGCGGACTGAAAGTCCTCGGTCAGCAGACTGAACTGCGGACTAAAGAAGACTAAGGAATCGCTACGCGATGCCGAATTTTGATTCGAAAGCTTACCAATGGAAGACATGACTAAAAGTCTTGCACTGAAAGTGCATAGTTTTCACTAAACGGTTGGGACAATAATACTGCTCAACCGTAAAAAGTAGTTCACTGTACAAGCTTTTAAATATCGTGCGATGCCAAAAAATTCCATGTTGCGTGGCTATAACTCGGCGCTTTATCGCGAAAGATGAATAGGAACTGCGTCATGATTTAAAATCATCTTCGGTGAATACGTGTGACCAATGCAGGGGCAGTTCTTTGCCATAGGTACTGGTGATGTATTGATCAATGAAAATTCGATCCTCACCAGATAAACAGAGGGGATTATAGTTCTTGAAATGCTTGATCCGCAAGCCCCGGTCAAGTATTTCTTTGAGACTTTCTTCAAAGATATTTCCGATTGAAATTGGAATAAAACCACAAGGCATTATGTCACCGTATCTAGTCAGGTGCAGATTGGAATTGACGCAGCCGCAACCGCGATCGATGCCATACGTAGGGAAGGTGTCGCGATGAAGTGCTGGGATACGGCTATTTATCTCGCGCAAATGCGCAGCATCTTCCTCATCGATGAGCAAGTCAGAACGCCCTTCCCATTCTCCGATAGGGTGTGCGATCATCACATCAACAACAAATCCATTATCTGCGGCGAACATCGCCATTTGTTCAGTTCGCTCGGTCCGGCAATTCAGGTGAGTGATACAAGTTTGGATAGTGACACTCAAACCCGCATCACGTGCGTTGAAGAGGGCGGCCATTGCCTTATCGTATGCACCTTCACTCTTGCGGTTTTCATCATGTCGTGTAGGGTCAAAGTCATCCAGACTAACTTTCACCTTGTCGAGGCCCCAAGCTTTCAGGTTTTCAGCCATCTCCCGGGTCAGGTAAAAGCCGTTGGTACTCATTGCCAAGTGAAACAACTGCGGATTGAGAGCCTCGATAACTTCTCTGATTGCATTCAAGACTAGTGGCTCGCCACCAGAAATAACGAATTGGCATAAACCTAATTTATGAGCCTGCTTACTTAAATCTGCCAGGTCTGCAGGCTTTAGGCGACGGTTTTTCTTTTTGAAATGAGTATTGAAGCAGTGGCTGCATTTTAAATTGCAGGCTTCACTGTATTCTATATCGATGACCGGGGTGGCCATACCAGCCTTGATACGATGTTCGAGCCTCAATATTTTTTCGAAAACGAGCGGCTTCTCAAGCATTAGGCGCTGCCGCTTTTCGCTCTCAGTGCTTTTGCGATGTGTTGCGTTAAAAGTCATTGCGCCCCCGAAGAATAACTGATAAGCATTTATATGTAGATAGATGATTCACAGAAGTGTTCCAGAAAACGGTTACTCTTCGATAATCGGTATCAACATATTTTCGGCTAGTTCGTCACGATCAAGAAACGGGAAAAGATCTTCCAGCGGCCGTGATGTCATCGAGCCATCCTCTCGGATCAGGGAGGCGACACGCGGTATGCGTGGCTCATCGGGGAGAACGACAATTTCGCAGATCGCTGGTCCCGATGTATTCAGGATAGCCTGTATAGCTTCGGGGAGGATATCGGGGTTAGATGCCTGTCGCGCTGGGATTCCGTACGCGTTCGCCAGTGTCACCCAATCTGGCAGCGTGAGACCGCTTGTGTCATCTGCTCCGACCAGTAACTTGAAATGGTTATTTTGCGAGGCGCGTATCGACGCATATCCCTGGTTATTCACGACGAAGAACTTGATCGGGAGTTGAAGGCGCCTGATGGTCTCTAGCTCTTGGATATTCATGGCAAAGCCGCCGTCGCCGTCGACGCAGATCGTTCGTTTGCGGCCCGATGCGAGGCAGGCCCCAATTGCCGCCGGCTGGGCCAACCCCATGGAACCGGTTCCCTTGTTGTGGAATACCCGTTGCCCGCGCTTGCACTTGAAGGCTGTCAGAAAGATCTCCGCTGCGAAGCCGGAGCTGCCAGGAAGCACGACGTCGCCCTCGGCGAGCTGTTCCGCCAGATATTCCGAGAAGGCGTACATACTGATTCTGGATGCTTGTCGGCGCTGTTCCGGCTGCACGAAGGGATAGCGCGCCTGCCAGTGGTGGCATCGCTCGATCCAGGGTGTCCTGTCGCGTGGTTTGAATTCGCTTCGCAATGCAAGGAGTTGTGCAAGAAAGGCCTTTGCGTTGGCCTGTATCCCGAGGTCAATCACATCCCCCAGCCTGCGAATCTCGGCCTCGTCGATGTTGACCATCACCTTGCGTGCCGCACGCGCGAACCGCTTCGGTGCATAAGCCAGCAGCTGCATATCGAGACGGGCTCCGATCGTCAGAAGAAAATCACTGTTCTGGAGCGTGAAGTTCGCGGATCGTGACGCAATGCCGCCGGGCATTCCGAAACACAAAGGATGGCTCGCGGGAAGCAAGTCTACCCCAAGCCGCGTCGTCAGGACCGGAACGCCAAATGATTCGACCAGTTGTTCGAACAGCGCCTCCCCGCCGGCGAGACGAACGCCATTGCCGACCAGAACGACTGGACGCTCGGACTCGTTCAGCATCTGTATCGTTTTTTCCGCCAGTCTGCGGAGTTCCGCCGCGTGCGACGGCGTCTCCGGACTGACGGGAAAATATCCTTGCAGGTTCTCGACATCGATTTCAGCCGCCTGGACATCCAAGGGAATATCGATCCAAACGGGACCGGGCCGGGCGGATCCGGCGAGGTGCAGGGCTTGTTCGAGGTGGAATCGGATCGACTCAGGTTCAAGGATCGTGACCGCGTATTTGGTAATGGGCTTGACGATGGAGACGATGTCGATCTCCTGTACGCCCAACTGTCGAAGCTCCGGATCTCGCCGAAGATCTGCTCGCTTGACCTGTCCAGAAATGAAGAGCACTGGCGTGGAATCCAGCCAAGCAGCGGCGACGCCCGTGACGGCATTGGTTCCTCCGGGTCCAGTGGTCACCATCGCAACACCGAGCTTGTTAGTGACACGGGCATAGGCTTCGGCGGCAATCGCGGCGGCCTGCTCGTGTTGGACCGCGATGAACTCGACGCCGGGGCAACGACCCAGTGAATCATTCAGATGCATCGCCCCACCACCCGGCAGGAAGAATACATGCTGAACGCCTTGCTGTGCCAAGAAGCCCATGACGTAATCGGAAAGTTTCATCGGTTCATGCTTCGAGTGGGAGTTGCACGAGAAACGACAGTGCCGACCAAAACCCTGCGCCATGATCTTTGTGGCCCTGCCAGACTTCGGGGATGAAGCCAATGTTCTTGGCTTCGCAGATCTGTTTCCAGGATAAGGGCCAGTTGATGTCACCGGTGCCCATCAGAACGCCCTCACCATTCGTGCCTTTGGCATCGGCTAGGTGCAGGTGCGCTGAGTATGGTAGCAGCTGGGTCAGCGCATCCTGGAAATCGAGCCCAAAGTGGCTGCAGGTCATTTGCAAATGGGACAGATCCAGACAGAGCCTCATGTTCAGTTCACGAGACATGGCGGCAAGTTCATCGGGCATCATGAAAATGTTTTGATGTCGTTGCCCTCCGAAATGCCAGGGGAACGGCGCCATGTTCTGGGGAATGAGCTCCGTGCGGCCGAAATCGATCTGTTCGCAGGCAACTCGAAATCGCTCGTAGAGCCTTGGCCGCAAAGCGGGCGCGAATGGTTGATCGGCGGAGAATCCACCGACGTTCGCGACAATCAGCAGCGAATCCGCGTTCGGGAAATAGTCCCCGATGACTTCCGTTGCTGCCACAACACGCTTCACGTTTTCGATCGAACGCCGACGATACGCCTCGTCGGCGGCAGCCAAATCGAGTAATTCGCTATTCTCGAAAAGCTCGGGCGCATGGACAACCAGGCGCGAGCAGGCGGTCGATTCCAAATAGGGCTTGGGGTCGATGCCAAGGTCGCGATAGGACAGATGAAATTCGAACAGATCGGGATTGATCCACTCTCGGTATTGCTTGAAATCATGGTAGCGAACCGGCACGCCCCATTTCACGGGGAATCGATAGACGCGATCAATGATTGGCTTGTCCCACAAGTCGCTTTCGAACAGAAAATCTCCATGCTGGATGAAGCGCCCCGCCCTTCTGCCGAGCAGTTCATCGAGCCTGTACGGCGGCAGTCCTTGACCAGGGCTCGCCACCCGTAGGGCTGCTTCGGTGAAGGTTTCGCCCAGACCGATGTCGCGGGCGGCAACCACGCTCTTACCGAGATTCTCACGATTCAAGAGTTCGCCCTGGCTCGCATGCCGTCCTGGCCCCACCCACGGCAAGGCGTTCTCGACCTGGCGAATGCCTTCGACTAATGTCCGGAATTCGGTGGGTTCGAGGCTTGCGAGATGATCAGGGCCTTCCATGCTGCGGTCGAGTGTGATGTGTCGTTCGACGATTTTCGCCCCCAAGGCGACGGCCGCGATCGTGATCGCCGTGCCGCGTTCATGCCCCGAGTAGCCGATGATGCTGTGCAGTTCGGCCAATCGCGTCAGATAGCGCAACTGAATGTCCGTTTCCGGGGCTGGGTAGGCACTGTTGCAGTGAAGCAGCGCGAAAGGGATCCCCAATTCCTTGAGTTGGGTGACTGTGCGGACGATTTCGTGCTCGAAGGACATCCCCGTCGACAGGATCAGGGGCTTACCCAAGGAGGCCGCTTTCCTGATGAGATAGGGGTTGCACAGGTCCGCGGAGGCAATTTTCAGTGCGGATATGTCAAAGGTGGCCAATATGTCAACGCTGGGCTCGTCCCAAGGCGTGCAGAGATAGGTGACACCTCGCTCCCGGCAATACTGTCTGACTGTCCGGTGTTCGGCCAGGCTCAGCTCGACCTTGTTCAACAGGTCTTGAATGTATTCAACGCCCAGATCCTCGGTGACGGAGCCATCCCCGCGACGACGGTAGAGCGCATCACGATTTCGCAACTGGAACTTGACGCAGTCGGCACCCGCCGCGATGGAAGCGTCCACCAATTGTTTGGCCAACTCGACTGAACCGTTGTGGTTGTTACCGATCTCGGCGATGACAAATACGCGTGTGCCACCGACAGCAAACCCGTCGATATCGAATGTTTCATGGGTCATATCAATTTGGTCCGCCATGACACAACGCCTCTTGACTCAAATCGGAATGCCGAGAGTCTGCATCCAGCACTCTTGAGGCTTTCGGTGACCGCTCTTCGAAAGCGGGGCTCTACGAAGAACAGGAAGAATCCGCCGCCGCCTGCGCCGAGCAACTTTCCGCCGCTAGCCCCTGCGCTCATGGCTGCGGAATAGACTTCGTCAATGCGAGCGTTGCTCACTGTTGATGTGAGAGCCCGTTTTAGTTGCCAACCAGCATGCAAGGATCGCCCGAATTCCGCCAATTCACCCCGAATCAGGTGATGATGCATCTTACGGCACACATCGACCGCATCTTTGAGATCGGTTGCTATTTTCCCCTTATCGAAGTCAACGCGTTGTGCTCGGTGGATTGCGTCCGATTCATGCGTGACTTCCGTGTCGCACAGAATGAGACATTCCTCGAGTTCATCGACGATCGCTTCATCCAGGCGGATCGGGTGCACGAGATTGCGGGTGCCGTCGAATTCGATCAGGTTGAACCCGCCAAACGCCGATGCATACTGGTCCTGCCAGCCTCCCGCAACGCCGAAGCACAACCGCTCTGCCTGGAAGCTAACCTCAGCAATTTCATAGGGGGTCCAGCGGTCAAGGCGCAACTCGTTAAATGCCGACACGACGGCGGTCGTGACTGCGGATGACCCCCCCAGCCCGGATCCGATCGGAAAGTCCGAGCGTGCATAGAGTTCAAATCCAAATGATGGGCGGATAACGGATACCGTGGCCGCCAGGAGACTATTTTGTTCCAACCGAATCTGCAGATCGTCGATCGAAACATAGCGCTGAACGATGCCGATGTCTTCGGAATGAAGGTGGATTTCTGTATCGTTCCTGGGGATTAGGGTCACATGGCAGAACAGCGAGATCGTCGTGCTGAGCACAGCGCCGGGCTGATCGACGAAGAAATAGGTTACGTCAGAACCGCCACCTCCAAAGCTAACTCGGGCTGGTGCGCGCGAGCGGACGAGCACGGGAGCTTCGGGCACGGTCGGAAGACTGCTCGGAGTAACAACGTCGATGAGCCTTCCTGCGGCATCCAATCGTGGGATGGCATTGAGTCCGAGGTCAAGCAACTTGAGCAGATCCTCGCGCGATGAGTCCTCTGGCACCGAACGAAAGCTGCGATTCATGCACAGTCGAACACTGTCAGCGATCTGACCACCCTCCAGCAGGAAACGGCGGATGTCACCGTTGGTCACGACGCCTACCAGCCGGTCCGCCGCATCGAGAACAAACGCAATCTGGATGCGACTTGTCTCGAGTCGTTGAATGGCCTGGCGAACAGGTTGTTCATCCAGCAGGCACATCTGTTTGAACATGGGGTTCATGATGTGCATGAGGGCTGCCATTCGATGAGATCAATACCTTCTTGCGAACAGACGCAACAGTGGTTGGTCCTGATGGCACCGTCCGGATCGAGGAAGAGCGCCTCACGGATCACGAACTGATCTCCGCCAATTCCAACTGGGCTCGCGCATAGTCCTGCGGAACCCCGATGTCGATGAATTTTCCTCGGCTGACGAAGCATTGAAAAGGGCGTCGACTCACGGCTTCCGCAAGATAGTCGCGCTCAAGCGAGAATGCTTCGTCGCCGGGGAATTCCGACTCGATGCCTCTGGGTAGAACGTAAGATCCTGCGTTAATCAGACCGGGACCGTCAACACCCTTGTCCAAAAACCGGATGACTCGGCTTCCCTCTGTCTCCAGGCGTCCATAACGTTTCGTGTCCGGCACTTTCCTGGCAACGATGATCGGACGCCGTTCTTGTTGCCATTGGGCCTTGACCTCATCAACTTCGAGGTCGAGGTACGTATCTCCATTTACGACGAGAACGTGATCTGATTTGCATTGTACAAGCGCGCAACGAAGTGCACCGCCCGTACCACGAGGCGTCCGTTCGATCTCGTAGACCAACTCCATACCGGCGAAACACCTGCCGAAGTGGTCGACCACGCTGTCAGCCTTGTAGCCGAGAGACAGGACAACACGGCTGAACCGCTTTCGCGCTAGGTCGCCAAGAAGGATTTCGAGAAACGGACGGCCAGCGATCGGCGCCATGGGTTTAGGTAAGTTGTACACGACTTCTCGGAGGCGCGTACCGAATCCCCCAGCCAGCACGATCACGTCGGTCATGCGGCTCTCCAAACATTGTCTTTATCTATCAAACATTTTTCGCAAAGAGATGTAGCGACCACAGAGATTCCTTGGTTTGTGTAGCGCAGAGCTTGGCACGCAAGACTGTCGGACCGATGACTCACGAATATTGCTGAGTAATCGATCTGAAGTCTTGTGATTCTTAGATTGCCCGAACAAATCAAAATCCTTGGCTCACCGGCTCTGTCCGTGGCTTGCACGAACATGGAAAAAACCGCTAAGCCGTTGACACTTAACGATTGGCTGAGCCGTTGAACCGATGCCATTCCGATGTTCGTCGAATGCCGTCTGCCGTCGATATCAAGGGGCGAAGCCCCAGTTCTCTCTGTACAAGAGCCGTGCTCGGGACATAGCGCATCGGCCTGCCAGCGATAGGCCTCTTCGCGACTTCGATACCAGCTCCCGGCGCAATAACGCCAATCACGGTCCGGGCCAACTCTGCGATGCTAAGATCCTGGGGCGAGCCAACGTTATAAGGATGCGCCGACTTGCCACGCAAGAGTATTGTCCAAAGCCAGGTCGCCAGATCCGCCGCATAAAGATAGGACCGGTAGGGCGTCCCATCGCCATGAATACGCACCGGACCGCCCTCAAGTGCATCACCAATAAAATTTCCGATCGCATAATGGGCGTCGAGCGGCAGCAGCGGCCCCACGAAGGTGAATAGACGTGCAATGATTGCATCAAACCCATACACCCTAGCGTACATGGCACTCATGAACTCCGACGCACGCTTGGCCTGCCCATACGCAGACCCGGTGTCACTCGTCAATGGCGCTCCAACGTAGTCCTCTGGAATGTGTGTCAGGTCCGGCGGTTGCTTACCGTAGACCGCGCCAGAACTCGTCAATAGATAACGTCGCACGCCATGCGAGCACGCAAATTGAAGCACGCGGCGGGTACCCTCGAGATCAGCATCGAACGCGCCGAGCGGATGCTCAACGTCAGGTTCAAACTGGGGCGCCGTCGCGGCGTGAATGACGAAGGGAAAATCACCAACCGGAAAGTCAAACCCGGAAAGATTCCCGCCAAGCAACTGCACGGACGCGTGTTCAGCAAGGTGGGGGGATCTGCGGCAGAACTGCTCGGGATCGCGTGTCAAGACAACCACTTTGGCACGCAGACTAAGCCTGTCGTTGGCCATCAGGAAGCTTTCCAGCAGCCATGTGCCAACGAATCCAGTCCCACCGGTCAAGAAAATCGACTGCTCGCGAAGATCCTCCCACAACCCTCGCGTGTTGCTGAAGATGTGCTCGAGATCCTCCGACGGTAAACATGCCATGACGATTCTTGCGGCTCCGACCGTTAGTCGTGCTCGCCGAAATAGGCCCCGATCTTGTCGGCGATAAAGTCAAGCATCTCTTTCGGTCGCTCCGATGCGCTCCAGCAACGGCCAGTCGGTCAAGGAGCAGGAGGCGATCTTCAGGATCTGAAAGCCGTGTCTCTCGATCCAGTCCACCGAGTCTTCGGCGAATGGCGTGCAGATCGGGATGAAACCGGCCTCGGCGATCGCGTCCTTGAGTTGGTGTAGCTGATCCTCATTGAGTTCGGTGTCGAGGAAGCGCTTGACGTACTTGGTGTCCTGACGGTCGCGATAGGCGGGATGGATAAAGGTGTCGAGATGGCGATACTGCAACTTGACCGCAAAGCGAAACGGCATTCCGACGACGGAGGTCTTGAACTGGCGGATGATCTCGCGCCCGTGCTCGACGCTACCCTCATGGTTGTTCGCCATCTCGAAGACGAATAGGTCGCTGAAAAGGTCCGATGGTTGGGGATTGATCATGTTCGGATCAGCCAATCTTCGATTCGGATGTCTGGAACACGGGAAAACTCCGCGACATTGTTCGTCACGACCGTCATCCCATGCGTCAAGCCAATGGCTGCAATCTGAATGTCATATGGCCCGATTGGAGTGCCTCGGCGCGCCAGATGCGCGCGCAACTCGCCACAGCGAAGCGCCGCTTCGTCGTCAAAAGGCAGCGTCGCCATGCTGACAAAGAAGGCCAGCAGTGCCGCTTGGTGTTCCTTCACCCGTTGACTCCTGCATGCGCCGTACCACAGCTCGGATTTTACGGGACTACAGAGAAAGACCTGATTCTCACCAGCCGCAATGACACGCTCAGCGACGATGGAGCGGTTTTTCAACCAAGCAATGCAGATGTTCGTATCGAGCAGATAACCGTTCACTCCAAATGCGCTCTTGGAGCGTTCTGACCGAGATCAAGGTCATCGATCTCGTCTGGAAAATCGCTACTCAGCGTGCCGGAGAGCGCGCGGACTCGCTCATCCCAGATCTTCTTCGAAGCTGACTCCGAACGTGCTGGCAAAACGATGACTTCGGCCTCCCGGCAGTCTGCAAATTCGGGTGGCAGATCGATTTCGATGTGTAGCGCTTCGATCGGTTGAATGCTTCTGTGGGCAAACAAGGCTGACCCCCTATTGGCCAATCGAGCCGCCGCAGTTAACGGGCGCGAATCGGCAAGACGATATTTGGTCAAGACTCTATGTTACGCGAGATGAGTCTAGACATGTTTCGATGCGTGATGCGGCGTAGTCCAGCATCTCCTCGCTCAGACCAGGGTAGACACCAAGCCAGAAGGTCTGGTTCATCACGATGTCCGAGTTCGTTAGCTCGCCGCTGGTCCGGTAGGTGCAACCCGTCATGTAAGGCTGCCGCGTCAGATTACCGCCAAACAAGAGCCTGGTGCCGATCTTGTGAGCGTCCAGATGCCGCAGCAGATCGACCCGCGAGAGACCCGCTTCCGGCCTCAACGTGATTGGGAAACCGAACCAGGCGGGATCGCTTTCGGGCGTGGCCTCGGGCAGGATCAGCCGATCATTGCGAGCGCACAAGCGCTCTTTCAGAAAGGCGAAATTGGCTTTGCGTCGGGCAATGAAGTCCGGAAGCTTGCCGAGCTGGGCCAGACCGCAGGCCGCCTGCATATCGGTGATCTTGAGGTTATAGCCAAGGTGCGAATAGGTGTACTTGTGGTCGTAGCCCTGCGGCAGCGTGCCGCGTTGCCGGTCGAAACGCTTACCACAGGTGTTGTCGCAGCCAGGCGCACAATAGCAATCGCGTCCCCAGTCGCGAAATGATTCGAGAATCTTGCGCAGCTTCCCGTTGTTGGTGAAGACCGCCCCGCCCTCGCCCATGGTGATGTGGTGCGCTGGATAGAAGCTGAGGGTTCCGATGTCGCCGAAGGTGCCGACCAGCTTGCCTTGGTAGGTCGAGCCGAGCGCGTCGCAGCAATCCTCGATCAACCACAACTCATGTTGCCGGGCGAGACGGGTGACTTCGTCTAGGGCATAAGGGTTGCCGAGCGTGTGGGCCAGCATGATCGCACGAGTGCGCGGCCCGAGCGCGGCTTCGATCTTCGTGGCATCGATGTTGTAGGTAGGGATGTCGATATCGACGAAGACCGGCACGCAACCGTTCTGCAGAATAGGATTGACCGTAGTCGGGAAACCGGCGGCAACGGTAATAACCTCGTCGCCAGGCCGCAGCGCGTGCGCTCCGAGCGAGGGAGCGGTCAGCGCGCTGACAGCCAGCAGGTTGGCCGAAGAGCCAGAGTTGGTCGTGAGCACATGGCGCGCACCAAGCACCTCGGCGAGGCGATCCTCGAAGTGATCATTGAATCGACCGGTTGTCAACCACCCGTCAAGGGCAGCATCGACCATATTGTGCATCTCTTCGGCACCAATGATCTTTCCGGAAGGCGGGATCGCCGTGACTCCTGGTTCGAACGAGCGAATAGCCGGATCAAGCGCGGCG
This sequence comes from Thiorhodococcus mannitoliphagus, assembly GCF_010915725.1. GTDB lineage: Bacteria > Pseudomonadota > Gammaproteobacteria > Chromatiales > Chromatiaceae > Thiorhodococcus > Thiorhodococcus mannitoliphagus. The sequence continues at coordinate 5,344 of NZ_JAAIJR010000065.1, read as the reverse complement.
AAGCGGGAGATATCCGCTTGAATCAAGCGACGGAACACCCTAGCCAAGGTATCATCGTTCAACAGGGCCAGGGGTTTCAGCGCCAGGGTCTCATGCAATAGAAACGGCTTATCCAGATGCACGAAGCCGGGAAAGGGTAACGGTAGGCCAGCATAATCCGCTGCCGCCAATGCATAACCCTGCGTCGAATCGGTCACTGGCGACGTAGTAATGACCAGAAACCGTACGTCGCCACTCGCATCCGGTGCATTTAGCGCCAGTGCTGGGCGCGCCTTGCGTGCCAACAGGTCTGTGAAGGGAAACGGCAGCTTATAGATGCCTCCAGCCTGAATGCTAAAGGTCATTCCACACATCCTCTGCAGGATCGGAAAGGACCTGAAAAGCGAATCCGCAGCCTTCCTGAACGTGGGCCAAAGCCGTCGCCTTGCTTGGTGCGACATCCGATTCTTCAACCACAATTACACGAACGCGCGTACCAGCAGGACAAGACATCTGCAATATCAACTGGCCGCCAACGCCTACAGTGACCGTTTTATCGATGATTTGCATGGCCGTTATTCTCTGTTAGGCGCTAAGGGAACGCTCAGAATCTAGAGCTGCCCATTCCAACGAAAATCTAAGACTAATGAACCGTGATTCCAAAACGCTTTATCATTAAGCACAACTTCGCATGAATCTTCAGTTATTTCTTAATGATTTCAAATAGTCTGACAAGTGATTGAGTGAAACTTGTTGCATATCCATGCTTTTCTTACTAGCCTCATGCCAAGCCGCAGTATAGCGCAATGCCATCATTAAATCCCATTGAGGACGCCAACCGAGGCGATTTCGAGCTTTCGAACTATCTAGCCTCAGTATTTTACTCTCTCTAATTTGCCCCGGCTCAGGACGCTCGGCCTCCCAACGACCTTGCGGATTTAGTGCGCACAGGCAGTCGACGATCCAGCGCACCGACTTCATATCACTGTCGTTGGGCCCAAAGTTCCATGCCTCCGCAAAGGCATTGCCATGCTTATAGAGTGCCTGAGCCAGCATCAAATAGCCATGAAGCGGTTCAAGAACATGCTGCCACGGGCGCACGGCATTCAGGGAACGAACATGAAGAGTTTGATCCTCATCAACCGAACGGAAGAAATCCGGAATCAAGCGCTCCGCTGCCCAGTCTCCGCCGCCGAGAACATTGCCGGCGCGCGCGCTCGCGACATGCAGGTTCAACCTGGCCAGATAGCTTCGACGATAAGCGCTTACAATCAGCTCCGCGCCGGCTTTGCTGCTAGCATAGGGATCGGCGCCACCAAGCTCGTCGGTCTCTCGATAGGGCCAATCCCATTCTCTATTTTCGTAGCATTTATCAGTCGTTACGACCACTACGGCACGCACGCTTTGCGCCTGCCTGACACTCTCCAAGACGTTGACTGTCCCCATCAGGTTCGTGGAGTAAGTATCAACGGGAGAGCGGTATGAGGCCCGGACAAGTGGCTGAGCTGCAAAGTGAAATACGACTTCCGGCTGTGCGAGCAGGATCGCTTCGCTCAGAGAGCGCAAATTGCGAATATCCTCGACGCAGTGGTTCACGAGTCGATCTTTGATCCTAGCTAGCTCAAAGAAGCTCGGATCCGTCGGGGGCGCTAACGCGTAACCGGATAGTTTGACACCCATCTCAGTTAGCCACAGAGCAAGCCATCCGCCCTTGAAGCCAGTATGTCCAGTCAGCAGAACGCTCTTGTTGCGCCAGAAGTTCGGCTCTACGACCAGACTTTCCATGGCGCATTTCCCGTCGACCATAAGTCTTCCAAATGCCTTTTGTCTCTAAGAGTATCCATCGGATGCCAAAAGCCATAATGACTGTAAGCCATAACCTGCCTCATTTTCGTCAGACTGCCAAGGACATCACCTTCCCAGCTACTCTGATCACCCTCTATAAGATCGAGACACTTAGGTGAAAGCACGAAGAAACCGCCGTTGATTAGACCGCCACCTGAGTAGGGCTTTTCACGAAATTCCGCCACTTCATCTCCCTGTTTCTCAATAGCTCCATATCGACCAGGAGCAAGCACGGCTGTCACGGTCGCTAAACGATTGTGACGCGAATGAAAGTCTATCAGCGCGGATATATCGACGTCACCTAGCCCGTCTCCATACGTAAAGCAAAAGGCGTTCTCGCCCTTTAGGTAGGGCGCAACATGCTTCAAGCGTCCACCGGTTTGCGTATCAGCACCTGTATTGACAAGAGTTACCTTCCAAGGCTCAGCCTTCGGCTTGTGTACCTCCATTCGGTTCGCTGCGATGTCAAAGGTTACGTCGGACATGTGCAGAAAGTAGTTTGCAAAATACTCCTTTATCACGTAGCCCTTGTATCCGCAGCAAACCACAAATTCGTTTATTCCATAGTGAGAATAGATCTTCATTATATGCCAGATTATCGGCATACCACCAATTTCAATCATCGGCTTTGGGCGTAGATGAGACTCCTCGGAAATACGAGTTCCGTAACCGCCAGCCAGAATAACAGCCTTCATGAAAGATCACCGTACCTTATGACGTTAACCCGCGGTCCGAAGCTCGCGTTGTCAGCGGACGTCTAAGCCGCCCCACTGCACACCATAGCATTACTCACATCTCTGAGCGCTATCTGTGTACGCTACCGATCACGGTAGGACGGCCAGTTGTCCGACCGCCCCCGTACAGATCCCCGCATGCGGAACTACCGCACGGGGCTCCTTAAAGTTACTCGCTTCGCACAGCAGGCGACGATGAATTGCTGGTGCTCAGAAGTCATGGCAAATGCGCGGTCTTTCGAGCCTGAAGACCTGAAGCAGCTCCGCGAAACCCTTCCAGTTGTAGCTGCGCCGCTGGCTGCGACGATTCAGCGTCCGAAAGAGTAGCCGGCGCATCTGATGGTAAAAGTCGGCGAGACTCTCGAAGTTCCCACGGATTCCGTAATACTGGTAGCACCCTCGCAGCTTGGCATTCAGCTTGGCGAAGAGCACCGCCTTCGGTCGTCGACAGTGCTTGCGACACCAATCCTGGAAGCTCGCTAGGGCGGCACGGTATTTCTTGCGTGCCGTTCTGCGCTTGAGCACTGGCTTTCCCCAGCGTCCGCGTCCCCAACGAAACTCGAAGCCTAGGAACTCGAAGGTGCCACTTGCTTTCCAGTGGGACGAGCTGAACCGGATCAGGTTCGTTTTCTCCATCGCGAACTCCAAGCCGAACTTCTCCAGCCGACTGTCGAGCACTTGATAGAAGCGCTCGGCATCGGCTTGCAGCTCGAAGGCCCACACGAAGTCGTCCGCATACCGACACAGGTACACTGCCCCTTTGCAGTGTCTTGACGGTTTCCTCAAACCAGATGTCCAACGCATCCTGGAGGTGGATGTTGGCGAGTATGGTTGAAACGCTCCCGCCTTGCGGCGAACCCCGCTCCGGGTCATGCACAGCGCCATCCGACTCCAGGATGCCGGCCTTCAACCATTTGCGCATGAGCATCAGGAAGGCTTTGTCGTCCATCCTCAGCGAAAGTCTATCGTGTACCATGAGCCGGCCTGGCTCCCCAGCCGCTTCCGACGACCCTCCTTCCTCGGTCAGGAGCGCTTCCCCGATCGGCCGGCTGCAGGCTTCGGTTTAATTCTGTTTCCGGGTTTCCCCTTCTTTGTCTCAATATCCGCATGCCAGGCCTTGGTCATCAGTTGGGCCGGTAGGGTGGACGAGCGAGAGCGAAGTCCACCGAATCCCGCGTCGGCGTCGGTGGACTGCGCTGCGCTTGTCCACCCTACGAAAGACGACTGGCACCGGGTGGCCACGGGTGCTTACGCACCCGCGGCTCCCACAGATCCGGACGTGCGGGACTACGGCATCCGGCTCCTCGATTGAGCGCTCGCTGCACAACACATGTCGCACACCCGTTGGACCCTGAAGCCCATGACGCGATCTCCTGTCGTTCTGTTCAGATGGTCAGGTGACCCGATGTTCACACCATCGTCCCTTCAGAAGATGTCTCAACCGATCGGTCGCTTCCCTCCCACGGGTCCGCTCGGGTGCGTTCCCCGTGCTCAACGGTACGATCAACCGACTCTGACTGCTCAGCCGCCATCGCGCCGCACCTCTGGCCTTCGCTTGGCGCTACCTTGCCCTCGGTCCTGTTCGCTCCCGTGAGCCGGACCACCGCTCACGGACCCGGGCGGCTTCTTACGCGGCGCCCGCACCGCGTCACTGACAAGGAACGACTGAGCCCTCCCAGGTTCCTGGGCGACCCGTGCGTGCATGCCCTGCTCTCAGACCCCGGCGGAGTGTCAACATCAGGCCGCTACAATGCCAACACTATTGCCTTCCGCTGTTCCGAGACGTCGGCTCCGCTGGCATCAGTTTCGGGGCTCTATCACACAGCCTACACGCCCCCTGTGTTCGCTTCGCAGCCGGGATCGCTCCCGCACCACGCCACACTCGGTTCCGGTGGATGGCCAATCCTTACCGGCTCGGGACTTTCACCCGGTGGGCCGCAACAAGGAGTTTCCGATTCGCTTATCCGTTCGCTATCTTCCTCTCCTTCCAGGCTTTGCCTGGCGCAACGGAGCCGGGGTCAGTTCTCGCATCGTTGCACCTTCACCCCAAGTTGGTGCATCAGGCGTGGAGAGGGTAGAGCCAGACGTTGCGTGATCTCGAGATCGCCAAGGACGTCCAAGGCATTGGCGAATGCGCTACGACGCCTTGCTTGCTGACGAACCGGCCTTGGGACCGGTCGGTTCAGGAGATTCAGCCAGGCGAGCAGGAAGCCTTGGATCATCTTCTCGCTCTGGAGGAAGTCACGCACGCTCGCTTGGGCGGCGATCTGCTCGGCGAGGTAGTCGAAGAAGGGTGCTCAGTCACCGCGGTAAGAAAGCGCTCATCCATTGTTTCCCGATGCGAGCGATCCCGCCCGAAATCCCCCCTAGCCCCCCTTTGCGAAAGGGGGGGAAGTTGTTTGGCCCCCCTTTGCGAAAGAGGGGAAGTTGTTTGGCCCCCTTTGCGAAAGGGGGGAAGTTGTTGATGGTCACTTTCTTGGCCATGTGATTGAGCCGGTCGGCGATCTCGCAGCGGAGCCGGGGTCAGTTCTCGCATCGTTGCACCTTCACCCCAAGTTGGTGCATCAGGCGTGGAGAGGGTAGAGCCAGACGTTGCGTGATCCCGAGATCGCCAAGGACGTCCAAGGCATTGGCGAATGCGCTGCGACGCGTTGCTTGCTGGTGAACCGGCCTTGGGTGGGACCGGTCGGCTCAGGAGATTCAGCCAGGCGAGCAGGAAGCCTTGGATCATCTTCTCGCTCTGGAGGAAGTCACGCACGCTCGCTTGGGCGGCGATCTGCTCGGCG
>NZ_JAAIJR010000064.1 GCF_010915725.1 Thiorhodococcus mannitoliphagus | reverse complement strand
CGGGCGGTCTTTGCCTCAGTGTCCCACCTGCTTGTACCGGGGGGGTGGGGGGCGCCCCCCCCGTTCCGGGGGGGCCTGGCGGGCGTGGCGCCCGCTCCCACCGACCGCGGGCGTCATGCGCGATTCCATCGTTCGGAACGCGCGTCTCTCCCGACCTTTGAGACGTCGCTGGAGCTTACTGGAGCTTAAGAAGAGGACAGGTCGATCTCATGCCGTATTGGCGACTTTCCAGCTACTACCTCTTCTACTTCGCCTCGCTAGGGGCACTCGTGCCCTATTGGGGGCTCTATCTGCAGAACCAAGGGCTCAGTGCGCTCGCCATCGGCCAATTGATGGCGATCCTCTCGGGCACCAAGATCGTCGCGCCCATGCTCTGGGGCTATATCGTGGATCACACCGGGCATCGGATGCGTGTGGTTCGCCTTGGGGCCTTGCTCTCGGTGCTGGGATTCGCGACCGTCTTTCTCGCGCACGGCTTTTGGCAACTCGCCTTGGCGATGTTCCTCTTCAGCTTCTTTTGGAATGCATCCCTGCCCCAGATGGAGGCGGTGACCTTCAATCATCTGGGTGCCCAGCCTAGCCGCTATGCCTTGGTGCGTGTCTGGGGCTCGGTTGGTTTCATCCTGGTCGTGGCCGCCTTGGGGCTTAGCCTCGAGACCGGACCCTTATCAATGGTCCCCGTCTGGGTGCTCGTCCTTGTCGTGGGGATCTGGCTCAGCGCCCTGGTGGTTCCGGACAGTGCGCCCGAGCAGAGTGAGCATGCCGCGGTGTCGCTCAGATCGCTGTTGACCAAGCCCAGCGTGATCGCCTTTTTCGCCGCCTGTTTCTTGATGCAGCTGAGCCATGGGATCTACTACGCCTTCTATTCGATCCATCTCGAGTCGTCTGGCTATTCCAGCGTCGCCGTCGGCAATCTCTGGGCCCTCGGCGTGGTCGCCGAGGTCTTGGTCTTCTTGGTGATGCACCGTTTGCTCGATCGCTTCGGTGCTCGGCGGGTGCTGCTCTGGAGTCTTGCGCTGGCGGTGGTGCGCTGGCTCGCGATCGGTGCCTTTGTGGAGACGCTGGCGATCCAATTGGTCGCGCAAGTCTTGCATGCCGCGACCTTCGGCACCTTCCACGCCTCCGCGATCCACTTGGTCCACCATATCTTTCCCGGGCGCACGCAGGGGCGCGGGCAGGCGCTCTACAACAGCCTCAGCTTCGGTGCCGGCGGCGCGGCCGGAAGTCTCATCGGCGGCATGCTCTGGGCGTCGCAGGGTCCGCTCGTGACCTTTGGCGTTGGGGCCGTCGCGGTGTTCGTCGGCTGGTTCGTCGCACTGCTCTGGATGAACGCTGAGATGCGGCGCCTTTGATACTGGGTCTGGCGGCGAGGGCGCGCAAGCATCACAGGACTGCCATGCGTCGCGTGTTATGATCCGGCGCGCCTTGGGCGCGATGCAATCTCGCGCGCCCGGCGGCGCACCTGAGCCATCGGTGCGCCGCCCCCTGATGAGTCAGCCCTTCTGAGACACCGCTGCTATGCCCCCAGCCAATCGTACCTATCGCGTTCTCCCTGGCCGCCGCTACCCTCCCGGGGCGACGGTCGAGGACGATGGGGTCAATTTTTCCGTCTTCAGTCGCCATGCCGTCGGGGCCGAGCTGCTGCTCTATCACAGCGCCTCCTGCGAGACACCCTTTCAGATCATTCCACTGGATTCCAAGCACCATCACACCTTCTTCTCCTGGCATGCGTTGGTGGTGGATCTGCCACCGGGAACTCACTACACCTGGAGGATGGAGGGCCCCAATGACCCGCACGGACATGGCTGGCGGTTCGATTCCGAGATCGAACTGGTCGATCCCTGGGCGCGCGCGGTGAACGTCAGCAGCTGGAATCGCTGGCGGCGTCAGCGCGAGGGCGTGAGACCCCACGACTCGCCCCGGGGCATCGTGCTGGCGGAGGAGTACGACTGGGAGGGCGATCAGCCGCTGCGGCTGCCGACGGAGCAGTCCATCATCTACGAACTCCACGTCGGCGGCTTCACCCGTCATCCCAGCTCGGGCGTTAGGCACCCTGGCACCTTCGATGGGCTGGTGGAGAAGATTCCCTATCTGAAGGAGCTGGGCATCACCCACGTCGAGTTGATGCCCGTGATGGCCTTCGATGAGCAGGACGTGCCGGATCAGGTCTGGGATTCCGGGCTACGCAACTATTGGGGCTACAGCAGCTTCGGGTTCTTCTCGCCGCATCCGGGTTTTTGCGTGACGCCGGAGCAGGGCACGCACAGGCGTGAGCTGCGGGACATGGTGAAGGCGCTGCATCGGGCCGGGATCGGGGTCATCCTGGACGTTGTCTTCAACCACACCAGCGAGGGTGGCGCGCGCGGGCCCACCATGACCTTCAAGGGCTTCGGCAATGAGACCTTCTATTGCCTGGATGCCCTCGACAAGGGCATCTACCTGGATTTCACGGGCTGCGGCAACACCGTCAACGCCAATCACCCCTTGGTGACCCACTTCATCCTGGATGCGCTGGAGTATTGGGTCCGCGAGATGCACGTGGACGGCTTCCGCTTCGATCTGGCTAGCGCCATGGCGCGTGACGCCGAGGGCCGTCCCATGGCCAATCCGCCCGTGCTCTGGGAGATCGAACTCTCGGATACCTTGGCGGCCTCCAAGATCATCGCCGAAGCCTGGGATGCGGCGGGTCTCTATCAGGTCGGCAGCTTTCCGGGCTACCGCTGGATGGAATGGAACGGCCGCTACCGTGACAGCATCCGCCGCTTCGTACGGGGCGATCCTGGAATGGTGTCCGAGGTCGCAACGCGGCTGGCCGGTAGTAGCGACCTCTATGAGGCCAACCTGCGCAAGCCGATCAACAGTGTCAACTTCGTGACCTGTCACGATGGCTTCACGCTGTGGGATCTGGTCTCTTACGACCGCAAGCACAATCTGGCGAACCGCGAGGGCAACCGCGACGGGACCAACGACAATTTGAGCTGGAACTGCGGGGTCGAGGGCGAGACCTCAGATGCCAACGTTCTGGCGTTGCGGCGTCGCCAGGCCAAGAATCTGATGACGTTGCTCTTGCTCAGCCAGGGCATCCCCATGCTGTTGGCGGGCGATGAGGTGCTCCGCACGCAGCAGGGCAACAACAACGCCTGGTGTCAGGACAATGCGCTGAGCTGGCTGGACTGGTCTCTGATGGAGCGCGAGCGCGCGATGCTGGGCTTCGTGCGCGGCCTGATCGCGCTGCGTAAACGCCATCCCAGCCTACAGCGCCGCCATTTCTTCTCTGGCCAGCTCGCGCCCGGCGCGGAGATGCCTGATGTGAGCTGGCATGGGACTAAGCTCGACGACCCAGACTGGGATGACCCGGAGTTGCGCTGGCTGGCCTTCACGCTGGCCCCGGTCCAGCAGGACGAAGCGATCTTGCATGTTCTCATCAACATGGACGAACGCGCCCGTGTCTTCGAGCTGCCCGAGCTCGGCTCGGCGCACTGGTCTGTGGCGGTCGATACGGGGCGTGCGTCGCCGATGGACGTTGTTGCTCCGGACGATCAGACGCGCGTCGATGCCGCTCAGCAAGTGGCGCGGGCGCGCACGATCTTGGTGTTGGAGGCGCGCTGAAGTCGCCGGCGCCTTGCCGGCTTATCCGCGCTGCGCGCTGGGGCGGCCTGATCCAGTGGCTTTGACCGTAATCAGCGCATTGTTTAATGTTGACGGCAGGAGAGCGCGGTCCCGCCGGTCGGTGCGCGCTGCTCGGGTGATTTTCAACGGGGCGCGGCATTGCATCGGCAGGGTTGGTGACGAACCGACGGGGTCGTTGTGAGGATTCATGGCCGAGAGAACCTTTTTTCACGCGCTCGGGCTGCACATGCATCAGCCTCCGGGCAATCTTCGGCTGCTGATCGAAGCGAAGCCTCGGGACGCGGAGGAGATCATTCGCTGCTATGAGCGGGCGGTCCGCTACGCCGAGGTCTACGCGGATGTCGCCCGCTTCCATGTCGGCTTCTCCGGGGTGCTGCTCGAGCAGCTGCTCGATCCGGTCGTCGTCGACCGCTACCGACATATCATCGATATCCCGCAGATGCTCGATCGCTACCGTGCCGCCGCCAACATCGAGCTGGTTGGCATGGGGTATTACCATCCGATCTTTCCCTTGATTCCCTGTGATGACTGGCTCGAGCAGCTCGAGCGGGGTCGCGGCATCATGGAGCGGGTCCTCGATCGGGTGCCACGCGGTTTCTGGCCGCCGGAGACGGCTTTCACGCTCGAGATGATCCCGGCACTTCTCCAGGCCGGTTACGAGTACGTCGTGGTGGATGGCGACCATGTGCTCCCGGAAGATGGGGTCAGCGATGGTCTAAGACCCTATACCGCCTGTTACGATGGCCTCTGCATGACCGTGATTCCGCAGCATCGTGACCTCTCCAAGGCCCAGTCGAACGGGCTCGATGCGCAATGGCTTGAAGATGAACTCCGCTGGCGCGCTTCGGCCTCGCCCAGACCGGATGCCGAGCGTCTTTTCGCCAGCTGGTCGGACGGCGAGAACGGCAGTTGGTTCAGGCAGACCAGTGAGCCTTCGGGTTTCTTTGGTCGTTTCTTCGCGCCTTATATGGAGCGCTGTCGCAGCGGCAGTTGCAGCGTGCTGCCAGTGTGCATCAGCGACTATCTCGCGCACGCCGGGCCCTTGCCCCGTGCGACCATTCAGTCGGGCGCCTGGAACGTCGGCTGCGCCTCGGACGACGCCCTCATGCATTGGGCCGGCAGTCCCGCGCAACGTGAGGCCATCGCCCAGGTGCGCAGGCTGAGCCGGCGCTACTGGACGCTATGCCGTTGTCGTCCCGATGGCTACGAGGTGGCCGGGGACGCCATGGTGCACGCCCGTCGGTTGATCCTCGAAGCGGAGACCAGCTGCTTCCTGTGCTGGGGCGACGCCTGGATTCCGCATCTCTATGCCCGTACGATGCCCGCCGAGGCCGCCCTTGACGAGGTCACGCAGGCGCTGCGTCAGCTCGGTGTCGAGCCAGGCGTGAGCGCCGAGGCGGCGGCGGGGGACGCCACGTCCGGGCCGGCGAGCCCGTCGGGGATCGAGTCCGTCCAGCAGGACAAGCGCTCTGATCCGGGGCGCTGAGAGACGCATTTATCTGGGCGTTGCGCTCAAGCGGGAGAATCAACTATCGAATCTGAGTCCGCTTCTTTACCAGGCTCGTCGGGCGAGTCGACCCATGACGCCAAGGGCGCACCTGTGCTGGACGCGGCCAAGTCGAGTGACGAATTCGCGGTGGGCGTGACGCCGGATCTTGCCGCCCCGAGCTTACCCCTTCTTCCAGAGTTCCCGCTCGAGCAGGTCGTGACGAGCCTGGTGCTCTATCCAGGGGCGCCGGAGGAGCTGCGCGTGCGCTGGAGTCTCGGGTCGGATGACTTCGTCAGCTATGGTGCCGGATTTCCCGCCGATGGAGGATCTCCCGAGGCGGTCTTGCGTCTGCGGCGGCTGTGCGCCGAGGGCGGTTCCGAGACGGCTCAGGAGATTCGGCTCCGGCTGCAGGGTCTCGGCGGGGATGGGGACGCGGGCTTCAGGGTCGCGGGTGACTATGAGGCATTCGAGGCTGAACTCGGCCTCTCCAGCGCGGCGGGCGGATGGCTGCTGCTTGCGCGCTCCAATCGCCTTCAGCACGCGACCGGCATCGGGCTTGAGGCACTGGCTTCGCTCGAGCGGCCAATGCCTCCCTTGGGCTCGCTGCCGAGAACGGAGGTGAGCGAGCTGGGTGGCGACTTCGCGGCTCCGGCGCGCGCGGTCGATCAAGGGAGGGCGATGCGATCCGGGTCCTTACCGTCAGACCCTGTCGGGGGGCGGCAGACCGAGGCCGAGGCGATGTCGGGGGCGAATGCCTCGCCGGTCGTTGCACTGGGATGCCAGATGATCGGCGAGCAGGTCGCAACGCTGCCAGGATTGTCGGTGCAGACGCAGCCCCAGGGAGAAGGTGATGGGAATGCGACGCTCACCCCAGTCCGGCTGCCTTCCCTCGTATATGGTGAACCGAGCCCGATCGTTGCTGGCCTCATGGTCGAGGCTGAGTTGCACATTCGTGGCTGGGCGCCTCCTAACAGCGAGATTGATCTCTTCGGACATCCCTATCCTGTTGGGCCGGGTGGCGGTTTTCAGCTCGTGCTCAAAGTAGATGATGCGGAACTGCTGAAGCGGGCGCTGGACTTGCACTTGCCGCCAGAGATCGGGAATCGGCGTAGGCACTGAGCGGCGCGTTCGTGGACGAAGAGGAGCTGGCGTATGCATATCGCCCTGGTGAGCGCCGAGTGTGCGCCCATCGCGAAGGCCGGGGGGCTTGGAGATTTCGTCCAGGGACTGGCGCATGAGCTGATCAAGGCCGGGGACAGCGTCGAAGTCTGGCTGCCTGCCTATGACGTGCTGCGGCGCGAGTTGATCAGCGGGCTGGCCGAGGCCGATGCCCCCTTGCAGGTGCCGTTTTATCAACAGCGGATCCACTGCCGTCTCCTGTCTGGGGACATCGAGGGGATTCCATTGCGCCTCTTCGACCCTCAGTCCGAGCAGCGTTTCTTTCAGCGCTCGCGGATCTATGGGGATGCGGACGATGCCGAGCGCTTCGCCTTCTTCTGCAGCGCCGTCCTGGAGCATTTCACCCAGTCCGAGCGGCCTCCCGACATCTTGCACTGCAATGACTGGCAGACCGGGCTGCTGCCCGTGCTTCTTGCTGAGCGTTGTGGTGAGCAGGCGCAGGCTCGAACCTGCTACACGCTGCACAATGTTGGCTACCAGGGGAAGGTCGCGCCTTCCATTCTGGATCAAGTCGGCCTGAATTCAGCCGCACTCATGACCCAGGATCGCTTGGCTGACCCGCATCAGCCAGGGATGGCTAACCTGATGAAGGGGGGCATTCTCTACGCTGGGTTCGTCAACACAGTGTCGCCGCGCTATGCCTGGGAGGTGCAGAACACGGAGCAGGGCATGGGGCTGCAGTCGGTCTTCCGGGACAATCGCCACAAGTTTGGCGGTATCCTCAACGGCATCGACGCAAGCGTGTGGGGGCCGGAGGTCGACGCGCAGATCCCGGTCAATTTCAGCGCTGGCTCGCTGCCGAAGAAGGCAGTGAATCGTCGCGAGTTGCGCACGCGCTTGGGGCTGCAAGAGGTGGAGAAGCCCATTTTTGCGGTGGTTAGTCGGCTCGACCGGCAAAAAGGCGTCGACCTCATTGAGCACGGCGTTCGCTATGCGCTCGCGGAAGGCGGGCAGGCGGTCTTGCTTGGCTCCTCGCTCGACCCGGACATCAATAAGGCCTTCACGTCGCTCAAGGCGGAACTGGGCTCGGGCCCGGACTGCCACCTCGAGCTGGGCTATGACGAGTCTCTGGCCCACCTCATCTACGCGGGGGCGGACATGATCCTGATCCCCAGCCTCTACGAGCCCTGTGGTCTGACACAGCTCATTGCGATGAAGTACGGGACCGTGCCCATCGTGCGACGTGTCGGCGGTCTCGCCGACACGGTCTTCGACGCACACTACTCGGACAAGTCATTCGATGCGCGCAACGGCTATGTCTTCGACGACCCCACAGAGGCCGGCTTGGAGGATGCCATGAGCCGCGCCATCGGGCTCTGGCAGCGTTTTCCGCAGTATTTTCGGCAGTTGCGCGTCAACGGCATGCGTGGCGACTATTCATGGCGCAAGCCCGCTCAAGACTATCGCGAGATCTACAAGCGACTGGAGCAGCTCGCAGCGCCGGCCCAGCCTGCCTGAATTCGGCCTTTTTCATCAGTTGGGCCGGTAGGGTGGACGCGCGAGCGCGAAGTCCACCCAATCCCGCGTCGGCGTTGGTGGACTGCGCTGCGCTTGTCCACCCTGCGGAAGACGACTGGCCGAAACGATGATCGACGCCCTGAATTCGGGCGATGCCGCCGATTGGCGGCATCATCCAGAAGCAGGCGATGGCGGCGCGGGTTGTTCCAAAAAGGCGATGGCAGCGCTTGCGGATAGGCGCTGCAACGAAGATCTCGGCGATGCTTTAGAAAGTGTCCATCAACAACTTCCCCCCTTTCGCAAAGGGGGGCTAGGGGGGATTTCGGGCGGCATCGCTCGCATCGGGAAACAATTGATGGGCACTTTCTTAGGCGAGTCTTTGGTCCTGCTGCTCAAGGTTTGCGCGGTAGGATGTGGGATCCTCGTCGGTCTTGAGGGTGCGGATGCTCGTGAGGGCAAGCTCGCCGACGTCTGAGAACTCGATCCCGAGACACCAGAGGTCATCCGTGCCCGTCGGCGAGATCCAGACCACAGATCCGACTGCCTGAATACCCTCCGGCAGCTCCGGCGATTCCATTTCGACCAGCAATCGAGATCGCAAGGCGAAGAGACGGTCGCTGCAGACCTGAAGACCTCCTTCGCTGATGTTACGGCCCGTGACATCATGCATGCCGAGCCTCGTCGTCTTGGGCTCTAAGCTCAATGGGAGCAGCCTGACGTGACACCTCCAGGCGACCCGTTCTTCATTGCGCCTTTCGTCCGCGAGTATCTCAGACGTCATCGATCGATTCCCTCCTGCGTTGAGTCTTGATGTGGGGCTTGAGACCGGCGCAGCGCCATAACCGCAGAGCCGTTACGCCTTGACGGAAGCGGCGCTCAGGCGGACTGGCAGCAGTCGATACGACTGTGCTTGGCCGTCAGCGTGCGGCTTGTGTCTTTACGATCTAGCGAGACTTCGCCGCAGACCGACGAGTCATGCCATCGGGATTGCTATCGTCGGTTCGATCCCGATCCCGATCCCGATGGCCTTGAAGTATACGGCGATTCGATCAGGAACCTGAAGCCCCTAAAATTGCAATGGATTCTTGCCGCTGTTGTCGCAGCTTGCATGGCCTCGGGCGGCCTATTCCCGGTGCATCAGGCAATTCGGAGCCAGGCGAATGCGCCGCGTCTGACCGGGCCTGATACTGACGACCCCAGAGCAATCGTTGAGGCCGATGGAGTAGCCCATGAGGTACTCTCCGGAGTCGAGCTTGACACTATAGCTTTGCCCCATTCCCAAACGGTATAGGGGTTTACCGTTGAGTGTGACGTACATGGTGCCGAAGATGCCGACCGGTGAGTGGTTTCTGGAGATGATCAGGGTCCCCGCCTGGGAGGGATTCTTGGGCGGGGGAAGGCTCCCAATTGGGCCGCCGGAGTAGGCGCATCCGGCGAGAAAAAGGCTGGCGAGCAGGATCGACGCTGAGTGGTGCCTGGTCATTTGAAGGTCTCATGGCTTGTATTTGGTCGGGCCGTCCCATGCCAGTGAGATCGGGCTCAGCGCGATGCTGGGCCGGTCGTCGGTGTGGGGCAGATCCGAGATTCTGGCAAAATGATGCGCGTCCCCGGCGGTTGACGTCAAAACATCGAGCAGCAAGGCGAAGCAATGATGAGCCAAGCATCCCAGAGAACCAGTGATGGTCCCCAGATCATGGCCATCCTTAACCTGACCCCGGACAGTTTTTCGGACGGGGGTCAGTACAGGGATCCGGAGCAAGCCGTCCGCCATGCCTTGACGATGCTCGCGGAAGGCGCGGATATCCTCGACCTGGGGGGGGAGTCGACGCGGCCGGGCTCGAAGTCGGTCACGCCGCAAGAGCAGGAGCGACGGGTGCTGCCCGTCATTCGTCGCTTGCGTGAGCAGATTCCGGAGTCCGTCCCCATGAGTATCGATACCACCTCGGCGCGGGTTGCGCGGGCCGCGCTGGATGCCGGTGCAACTTGGATCAATGATACTTCGGCGGGGCTGGACGACCCGCAGATGCTTGCGTTGGCCGCAGAGCGGGGAGTCCCGATCGTGCTCATGCACCGCCAGGGCATCCCCGAGACCATGCAGCAGGCCCCGAGCTATAAAGACGTGGTTGCCGAGGTTTGTCATCATCTCGCCGCGCGGGCCCAGGCGGCGCTTGCCGCAGGCGTCGAGGCAGATCGTATTCTGCTCGATCCGGGCATTGGCTTCGGTAAGCTGGCGGCTCACAATCTGGCGCTCTTGGCTGCGCTGGACCGCATTGTCGCCCTCGGCTTCCAGGTGCTGCTCGGCACCAGCCGAAAAGGCTTCATGAGGGCCATCTGCGGCGGCGTCGAGCCGACACAGCTCATGCCGGCGACCTGCGCGACTACCACCCTTGGCGTCATGAGTGGAGTGCGGGTCTTTCGTGTGCATGACGTGGCGGGAAATCGTCAGGCCGCAGACATCGCCTGGGCGGTGCGCAATGCCGGCTAAGCCCGATGTGCGGGGCGGGCGCGACCGGTGAGCAGTGGGCGCAGAAAGGGCTCGCGGCTGCTGCGCTGGACCCTGCGGGTCCTGCTCGGTTTCGTGCTCTTGTCCTTGGGGCTCGTTGCCCTGTTCCGCTGGGTCGATCCGCCCATGTCTGCCGTCATGCTGCAGCATTGGGCGGCAGCCCGCCTGGGAGAGAAAGCTCCGCCCTATGTCTATCACGAGTGGGTGGATTGGGAGCGCATTCCGGGGGAGGTTGCCTTGGCCGTTCTGGCGGCGGAGGATCAACGGTTTCCGACGCATCGGGGCTTCGACTTCATCGAGCTGCGCAAGGCGGTCGAGGCCTATCAGGAAGGCGGACACTTGCGCGGCGCCAGCACCATCAGTCAGCAGACCGCGAAGAATCTCTTCCTCTGGTCCGGGCGTGATGTTGTCCGCAAGGGATTGGAGGCCTGGCTCACGCTGTTGATGGAGACGCTCTGGCCGAAAGAGCGCATTCTCGAGGTCTATCTCAATATCGCCCAGCTCGGGCCGGATACTTACGGTGTGGGTGCCGCCAGCTGGCGCTTCTTCGACCGACCGGTCGACGGGATCGAGCCGCAGCAGGCCGCGCTCATGGCGGCCGTTCTGCCGAATCCGGAGATCTACCAGCTGGCGAATCCCACCGCGAAAGTCCGTCGTCGGGCCGCTCGGATCGCGCAGCAGATGCGAAGCCTCGGCGGAATCGGCTATCTCAAGAAGCTCTCACCGCGCGAGTCCTGATCCCCGGCGCCTGGCTCCTAGGCCGCTGCCCTTGCAGTCGACGAAAGCGAAGGCATCTTCCCGCTGGCGCGTTCGGTCTTTGGAGGGATGTATCTAAGCATCGCCCGTCAGCGGCCTTGGTGTACAATCGCGCAGCATCCGAGTAGGTGAATAACCCTTGATTTTCAGGGCCCGACCGTTGCAAGAAGGCGGCTGCGGGTGGAGTGGATATTGGACAAAGAACCGACCCAAGCCAGGCGATCGCCGCGCCCCGCCGGCAGGCCCGCCCGGCCTGCATCCAAGACCGCATCAGGCGCTGCCCGTCCTGCCAAACCGGGCGCAAAGAAGGCTTCCCCCAAAGGGTCGACTGCCAGGAAGCGACCCAAGTCCAGCGGTGCGCCCAAGCGGATTCAGCCGAAGCGCGTCTCGCGGGCGCCGCGGTCTCCAGTCGGTTGGTTCCTCCACCTCATGAGCGTTGGTCTCGGCGCCCCGCTGCAGCTCATGGTCCTGGGGCTGCTCGGCGCGGCGATCTTCGTCAGCGTCACCTTGCCCGAACTCCCGGACGTGCGATCGCTGCGTGATGTGCAGTTCAGGGAGCCGCTGCGTGTCTTTAGCGCGGACGGTAGCTTCATGGGCGAATTCGGTGTTCAGAGGCGCCGCCCCGTCTCGATCGTGGACATTCCTCCGGTCGTTATCCAAGCCTTCCTGGCCACCGAGGATAGTCGCTTCTACGAGCACAATGGCATCGACGCCGTAGGCATGGCGCGCGCGCTCGTCAGCTATGTCGCCACGGGACAGAAGGCACAGGGTGGCAGCACCATTTCCATGCAGGTGACGCGCAACTTTTTCCTATCGCCCGAGAAGACCTTTCAGCGCAAGCTCACGGAAGTTCTGCTCACCATGCATGTCGAGCAGACGCTGAGCAAGGACGAGATTCTCGAACTCTACCTGAATCAGATCTTCTTCGGACATCGGGCCTACGGCATCTCGGCGGCGGCCGCGCTCTATTATGGCAAGGGCCTCGACGAACTCAGCGTTGCGGAAGCGGCCATGCTCGCGGGTATCCCCAAGGCGCCCTCGACCAATAACCCCGTCACCAATCCGCAACGGGCGCTTGAGCGGCGCAATTACATCCTGGGGAGGATGTTTGAGCTTGGCTTCATCGACGCCGCGGAGCGCGATCTCTCCCGCAGCACGCCGGACATGGCGAGCCTGCATCGACGCGAGCGGGAGCTGGACGCCGGCTATGCCGCAGAGATGGTGCGGGCCGAGATCGTGCGCTTCTATGGCGAAGATGCCATCAGGGCCGGCTATCGGGTGACGACGACCATCGATTCTCGGCTCCAGACCGAGGCGCAGGACGCCCTGCGCAAATCGCTGAGACTCTATGATCGGCGTCATGGCTATCGGGGGCCGGAGGCGACGGTGGACCTTGCCGACATGACTCAGCAAGACATGGATGACTACCTGCGCGACGTGACGCCTGCGCCAGAGCTGGAGCCGGGCCTTGTGACCAAGGTCAGCCAGTCGTCGATGGAGGTGTACATGGGTGCGGGCGAGCATGTGACGCTGCGCGGGAGCACTTTTTCCTGGGCGCGTCGTTATCGCAATTCGGCGCGCTGGCGCGGGGAGCGCCGCAAGTCCTCGGACGCCATTGCCGTTGGCGATCTGGTGCGCCTCAAGCGGTTGGAGAAGGGCGACTGGACCCTGTCTCAGATCCCCGCCGTCGCGGGCGCGCTGGTCTCGCTGGATCCCCATGACGGCGCGGTGCGCGCGCTGGTCGGGGGCTACTCCTTTTCGACTTCCAAGTTCAACCGCGCGGTCGACATGCGCCGCCAGCCAGGCTCAAGCTTCAAGCCCTTCGTCTATGCCTCTGCGCTGAATGAAGGCTGGACGCCGGCCAGTCTGCTGCGCGACGAGGCGGTCAAGCTCACGACCAATGAACGCTGGAACCCCAAGAACGCCGATCACAAGGAACTCGGGCCGATTCGGATGCGCAAGGCGCTTGCACTTTCGCGCAATCTCGCCAGCATCAATCTCTTGCAAAGCGTCGGCATGGAAGACGCGCAGTCTTATATCAGCCGTTTTGGCTTCGACCTCCAGGCGATGCCATTGGGCCTGTCGATGGCCTTGGGCACGGGTGAGCTATCGCCAGTGAAGCTCGCCGAGGGCTATGCGGTCTTCGCCAACGGCGGTTATCACGTCGTTCCCTATTTCATCGAGCGGATCGAAGATGGCGACGGCAACGTGCTCTTCGAGGCGAATCCGGCCAGGTCGTGCGCCGACTGCTGGTATAAGTCGGGTGAGGAAGGCGCGACCTCGGCAGGGACTCAGCCTGGCGTGCGCGCGGAGCAAGTCATCGATCCGCGTACGGCCTATCAGATCACCTCGCTGCTGCGCGAGGTCGTGGAGCATGGGACCGGTCGGCGGGCGCTCAAGCTCAAGCGTCCCGACATCGTGGGCAAGACGGGTACTACCAACGACGTCCGCGACTCCTGGTTCTCCGGCTACCAAGCCAACTTCGTCACCATCGCCTGGATGGGTTTCGATGATTTCGGCAAGCTCGGCCGTGGTGAAGAGGGCGGCAGGGCTGCGCTCGGGATGTGGGTCGACTTCATGGAGGACGCACTCAAGGATCAGCCGATTGCCGAGCTGGAGCCTCCGGAGGGGCTGATCGAGGTGCGCGTCGATCCGACGCGCGGCGTTGAGACCAAGTCCAAGAGCGGCATCGTCGAACTCATTCAAGCCGAGTATCGCGACAACATCCTCGGACCCGAGCCGATCCGCGTTGCCGCGCCGAGTGCTTCGAAGAAGCGTAAGGGGGGTGGCAGCAGGGGCTCTCGCACGGTACAGCGCTCCGCGCCTCGGGTCATGGATGATCTCTTCTAGCGGTCGCGCTGCGTTTAGAAAGTGTCCATCAGTTGTTTCCCGATGCGAGCGATGCCGCCTGAAATCCCCCCTAGCCTCCCTTTGCGAAAGGGGGAGGTTGTTGATGGAGGCTTTCTTAGCATTGCAGGGGCGCTAGCCGGGGCTGCTTCTGCAACTCCATGAGGTCGTCGCGCAACCGCTCCAGGCGCTTCTCCAGGTGTCTGCGCTGCGTCTCGTCGAAGCTCGAGCCCAGTCGAATGAAGAGGGTGCTGATCCCTGCCTCGATCTGCTCGCCCGCTTGACGCAGGCTTTGCGGTAGGTCGCTGAAGTCGACCAGCCAGGCCGTCATGAAGGCATCGATCTCAGGCTCGCCGGCGCCGCGCTTCAGGCGCTGAATCAGCTGGCCTCGCTTGCGGCTGCGATATTCGATGACGGCTGACTCGGACTCGGGCATTTGCGCCGTCACCTGTCTGACGATCTGCTCCTGATCTTGGCGCAAGGGTCCGGTCCAGTCTTCGATTGCCTTGATGTAGCGGCGTGCCCGCTTCGCTTGCTCCCAACTGAGGTTGCGCTTGGCAAGGTCTGCCCTGTCTTCCGCGGTATCCTCGCGAAAGCGGCGCTCGAGGGCGTTCAGCTGAGCGGGCGTGAGGTCGGCCAGGAGCGGGGCGGCCAGCTCGACCGCGAGCCTGGCGTGTCGCTCGTAGAGTGTGCGGAATGCGCCCGTCAGACAGGCCATATTGCTTGTATCGAACCCCGTGCGACTCGCGGCGAGCACCTGATCGAAGAAGGCCGCCAGATAGGGCAGCTCTTGAGACCGATGCCGCGCCAGCTCCTGCTCGAGCCTGGGCTCCCAGCGCGCTACCTGATCGCTCGCGAGGTCGAGATAGTCGATCGCATACTGCTTGGCGAAGAAGTCCGCCGTGTTGTAGGCGATGGTGACGCGGCTGCAGCCGCTGATCGCGAGCATGCAAACCGTCGCGACGAGCAGCAGGTGACACAGTCTCCAGGCAGGGCCCGTTGGATGAGGCCGATCCTCAAGGCGCCGCGCTGCCAGGCTGGACGATGCGCTGAATCCGCCTTGGTATCCCTTGCGAATTCTTAAGGGCGCAACGGGGTTATTTGAATCTGGGTGGCCCGACTGTAGACTTAGACGCTTTAGCCAATTCATCACCGTGAGGTCCTCAGTGGTTGCCCCCGAGTCCGACTTTAACCGCATCAAGCGACTCCCTCCCTACGTCTTCAATATCGTCAACGAGTTGAAGGCAGAGGCGCGAGCGCGGGGCGAGGACATCATCGATTTCGGCATGGGCAATCCCGACCAGCCCACGCCGCAGCATATCGTCGATAAACTGACCGAGGCGTCCAATCGCCGCGACACGCATCGCTACTCGGTCTCTCGTGGTATCCCGCGTCTGCGCCGCGCCATCTGCCATTGGTATCGAGACCGCTTCGACGTCCATTTAGATCCCGACTCGGAGGCCATCGTCACCATTGGGTCAAAAGAGGGGCTTGCGCATCTGGCGCTTGCGACCATGGGCGCCGGTGACACCGTCTTGGTCCCCAACCCTGCCTATCCGATTCACCCCTACGGCTTCATCATTGCCGGGGCCGACGTGCGCCATGTGCGCTTGACGCCGGATGTCGATTTCTTCGAGGAGCTGAAGAAGGCCATCCAGGAGTCCTGGCCCAAGCCCAAGATGCTGGTCCTGAACTTCCCCGGCAACCCGACCACCCAGTGCGTGGAACTGGATTTCTTCCAGAAGGTGGTCGACATTGCCAGCGAAGCGGGGATCTGGGTGGTGCATGACATCGCCTACGCGGACATCGTCTTCGACGGCTACAAGGCGCCTTCGATCCTGCAAGTTCCAGGGGCCAAGGAGATCGCCGTGGAGTTCTTCTCCATGTCCAAGAGCTACAACATGCCCGGCTGGCGCGTCGGCTTCATGTGCGGCAACAAGACACTGGTGTCTGCCCTGGCGCGGATCAAATCCTACCTGGACTACGGCACCTTCACGCCCATTCAGGTCGCCGCCATCGCCGCGCTCGAGGGCCCGCAGAGCTGCGTGCGGGAGATCTCCGAGATGTACGAGAGCCGTCGGGACGTGCTCTGCAGCGGCTTGAATGCAGCCGGTTGGGCCATCGAGCCGCCCAAGGCGACCATGTTCGTCTGGGCACCCATTCCCGAGCCCTACCGTGAGATGGGGTCGCTGGAGTTCTCCAAGAAGCTGCTGCGTGAGGCCAAGGTGGCCGTCTCTCCGGGGATCGGCTTCGGTGAGTATGGCGACAGCCATGTGCGCTTCGGCCTCATCGAGAACGAGCACCGCACACGCCAGGCGATTCGCGGTATCAAGGAGATGTTTCGCCAGGATTCCCGCGCCGGGTCTTGATCCTGTTTGCGCCTCGGATCATCCGAGGTGCTCAACGAGCTGTGTAGAATCTACGGGCGTCCCTCCTGCGATCCGCTTGCGGCGAGGACCCTTATTGAACCGAGGTAAGACGTATGGAACCGGTCAAGGTCGGATTGTTGGGGCTTGGAACCGTCGGCGGTGGCACGGTGAGCGTGTTGACCCGCAATGCCGCCGAGATCGCCCGTCGCGCGGGTCGCGGCATCGAGATTGCCCACGCCGCAGCACGTGAGTACAAGCCCGAGGGGATCGATGGGATCGCCCAAATCGGCCGGATCGGTGATGATGCCTTCGCTGTCGTCGAGGATCCGGAGATCCAGATCGTCATCGAGCTGATCGGCGGTTACTCCCCGGCGCGCGAGTTGGTGCTCAAGGCCATCGAGAACGGCAAGCACGTCGTCACGGCCAACAAGGCTCTCATCGCCAAGCACGGCAACGAGATCTTCGCGGCGGCCCAGAAGCAGGGTGTCATGGTGGGATTCGAGGCCGCCGTTGCGGGCGGCATTCCTATCATCAAGGCGCTGAGAGAAGGCCTGGCGGCCAACCACATCGAGTGGATGGCGGGCATCATCAACGGCACGGGGAACTTCATCCTCACCGAGATGCGCGACAAGGGCCGCGACTTTGCCGATGTCCTGGCGGAGGCCCAGGCGCTCGGTTATGCGGAGGCCGATCCGACCTTCGACGTCGAGGGTATCGACGCGGCACACAAGCTCACCATCCTTGGCTCGCTGGCCTTCGGCATCCCGCTGCAGTTCGACCGCTGCTTTACCGAGGGGATCTCCAAGATCGATGCCCAGGATGTGGCCTATGCGGCCGAACTCGGCTATCGGATCAAGCATCTCGGCATCGCGCGTCGCTCGGCCGGCGGCATCGAACTGCGCGTCCATCCGACGCTCATCCCGGAGCGTCGCCTCATTGCCAACGTCGACGGCGTCATGAACGCCGTGCTGGTCAAGGGCGACGCCGTGGGTCCGACGCTCTACTATGGCGCCGGCGCGGGCGCGCTGCCGACGGCCTCAGCCGTGGTTGCCGACGTCATCGATGTGGTGCGCGCGCTGACCACGGACCCCAACAACCGGGTTCCTCATCTCGCCTTCCAGCCGGACGAACTCGCGGACACCCCCGTGCTGCCGATCGCAGAGGTCGAGACGGCCTACTACCTGCGCCTCCTGGCGCTGGATCAGCCCGGCGTCATGGCCCGTATCGCCAGCATTCTTGGCGATCAGGGCATCAGCATTGAGGCGATCAAGCAGAAGGAGCCGGGGGAGGGCGACTCCCATGTCCCGCTCGTCATGCTGACCCATGGTGTCGTCGAGGGACACATGAATCAGGCGATTGCCCAAATCGAGGCCCTGGAATCCGTCATCGAGCCCGTGGTGCGGATTCGCATGGAGACGCTGTCTGGCTGACTGCACCATGACTCTACCTTGATGTCGTAAGGGTGCCTCAGTCGTCCTGGTCCGAGCCGGCCCCAAAGCGGGGCCGATGCCATCGACATGACGTCGCCTGCCTCACGCAGCTGGTACGAGCTTTGACAGGGTCGGTAGGATGGGCAAAGTCCGCACTCGGGGCTTGAGCCTCACCTCGGCGCTGGACGGACGTGCCCATGCTGCAAGACGCTGAGCTGGGATGATGGGCGCGCCCCGCGACCCTCGGCACTCCGAAAGAAGCGCATCGCCAGGGCTTTGCCCATCCGGGATCGGAACTGCGGGTCTGTTGTTTCCCGGAAATCTCCTTAGAAAGCGTCCACCAACAACTTCCCCCCTTTCGCAAAGGGGGGCCAGGGGGGATTTCGGGCGGGATCGCTCGCATCGGGAAACAATTGATGAGCACCTTCTTACCAAACCAAGAACAAGATCACCCCGCCCAGCAAGAATCGGTAGAGCACGAACGGCAGCATGCTGATGCGCTCGATGAACCTCAGGAAGAAATGGATCGTGAGGTAGGCGACGACGAAGGAAACGGCGCCGCCGAGCCCGAGCGCCGACCAGTCGGTCGGGTCTTGTGCCTCGAGAAGGTCCAGGGTCTCGAGTGCGCCGGCCATCAGGATGGTCGGGATGGCGAGCAGAAAAGAAAAGCGTGAGGCCGCTTGTCGGGTCAGGCCGAGCATGAGCCCAGCGGTGATGGTGATCCCGGAGCGGGATGTGCCCGGGATGATCGCGACCGCTTGCATGAGCCCGACGATGACGGCGTCGCGCCATCCGATGGAGTATTCGTCCCGGCTGCGCCTGCCGCTCCAATCCGCCCACCAAAGGAGCAGTCCGAAGCCGATCGTGGTGCCTGCGATCACCAGGGCGATGAGCGTCTCGTCTTGCCGCAGGTACTCGAGCACGGACTTCAGTGGCAGCCCCAGAAGGACCACGGGGAGCGTGGCGAGTAGCAGCATCCAGCCGAGCCGTGCGTCAGGATCCTCGAGGCGCCGTGTGCGCATGGAGCCCATCACGGCCAAGACCATGCGGACGACTTCGTGCCGGAAATAGAGAATGACCGCGGCCAGGGTTCCAAGATGAACCGAAACGTCGAAGGCGAGGCTCTGCAGCTCGTAGCCAAAGAGCAAGGGGGCAAGGACGAGGTGGCCCGAACTTGAGATGGGCAGGAACTCGGTGATGCCCTGGACGAAGCCAAGCAAGAGGATTTGGATGGTTTCCACGAGACGACTCCTGGGTGCGAGGGCCGGGAGTATAAACCTTCGTCGCGGACAAGAGACGATGTGTTGAACGCATTGCGCCTAGTGTTTCGCTGCGCAAGTTCCGAGACCGTTGCCTCCTCGTTGTCGTTGTCGTTGTCGTGATCGCGGTCTCGACATGGCGAATATTCGATTACGACAACGACAACGACCTGAGACGGTCTCGGGACTTTCGCACAGTTGCACTAGAGGCCTGTCAATCCAGATCGAATGTCTGCCACAAGTCTTTGGCAGGCAGGCTGGGCGAGGCGATGGCCGCAACATAGCCCGCCTCTGGGATGCAGTTGCGAACCAGGGGATGCAGCGCGTTCGCGGCGCGTTGGCGAAAGAGTCCTCGGCCGTCGCACTTGGCGTCGGCCTCCAGCGCCGTCCAAGCCAGATAGAAGCGCTCCAGCTGCTCGGATTCGGGTGTTCGTTTGAGCGCTGCGACGCTCTCTGGATCGAACATCCGTTCGGCAATGGCAAAAATATCGATCCGCGGTCGGATCCACTCGCAGTCAACGCCAAGCTCGCGCTCTGGGGCTAGCCCGAGACGCACGCCGACCAAGGCGAGATCGCCCGTCGTGCTCAGGTTGAAGGAGAGACTCAGATCGCCTGCTTCGAGATAGGGCTTGCCGGCCGGGCCATAGCGGAATTCGAGCCGACCGGGCGCCTCGTCGAGGTAGCCTGCGAGGATCCGGCGCAGACCCGCTTGGGCGCGGATATAGCGCTCCCGGTATTGGGCATGGCGCATGCGCTCGGCGCGCTCGCGCTGGCGAGGCCCAAGAATGGGCAGGCAGCGATTCAGATCGGCGCCACGGCCGTCCGCGCGAATACGCCAGAGATGCAGGTCTTGCATGCTGAGCGCCGGATGGCTCGCTGGGCGCGTCCAACAAATCGCTCCATCCCTGATAGGAGCAGCAGGCTTGCTCATCGGCATGTCCCTTGTCATTTTGACCCCAATTGTCATCTTCCTATAATCTCCGCCCAGGTATCCCGGCGCGCGCATCTGGAGGTATTTCGTGCAGTCCCCGAATGATCCCCGTGTAGAGGCCTGTGTCGAGATTCTGTGCAGTCGGGGTTGCCGTCAGGTTCGGTTGGACATCGCTGCGCTCCAGGCTGGCAAGGACCTGCCCGAGACCCGAGAGCTGTCAGCGGAGCAAAAGGCGCGTCTCCTCATCGAACTCGAGCAGATCATGTCCGTTTACGGAGACAGCTGCCGCTTCGATTAGCCTATCAGCTTACTGGATCCGCTCGGTCTGCCCAAGTACCACCCTGTCCTGTCATCCCCCCATCTTTCTTGCATCGCGTAACTTAGAAACCCCTATGACCAAGATCATCGAGACCATCAGCCAAGAGCTATCGGCCCGTCCGGCCCAAGTCGAGGCGGCCGTTCGGCTGCTGGATGAGGGGGCGACCGTGCCCTTCATCGCGCGTTATCGCAAGGAGGCAACGGGTGGTCTCGATGATATCCAGCTCAGGCACCTCGAAGAGCGGCTGGGCTATCTGCGCGAACTCGATGAGCGACGGGTGGCCGTGCTCAAGAGCATCGAGGAGCAGGGCAAACTGAGCGATGAACTGCAGGCCGAGATCGAGGCGGCCGAGACCAAGCAGCGGCTGGAAGACCTCTATCTGCCCTACAAGCCCAAGCGCCGCACCAAGGCACAGATCGCGCGCGAGGCGGGCTTGGAGCCCCTGGCCGATGTCCTTCTATCCGATCCCGCGCAAGCCCCAGAAGCCTTGGCGACCGACTATGTCGACGCGGCCAAGGGGGTCGCGGACAGCGCCGCGGCACTCGAGGGTGCGCGGCAGATCCTCATGGAGCGCTTCGCTGAGGACCCGGAACTGACCGGACGGCTGCGTGATCATCTTTGGGAGAACGGGGTCCTGGTCTCGCGTGTCGTCGAGGGCAAGGAGCAGGAAGGCAACAAATTCTCGGACTATTTCGACTATCGTGAGTCCGTCGCCAAGATTCCGTCGCACCGCGCCTTGGCCCTGTTCCGGGGGCGCAATCAGGGCGTTCTCACCCTGGACCTGCTCGCCGGCGAAGGCGAGGATCCCGACGCGATTTGTCGCGGCCTTATTGCGACCCGCTTCGAGGTCCGCCACCAAGGCCGGCCGGGCGATGATTGGCTGATGGAGACGGTGCGTAAGGCCTGGCGTATCAAGCTGATGACACGTTTGGATCTGGAGCTGAAGCACCGTCTGATGGAGGCGGCCGAGGAGGAGGCGATCCGCGTCTTCGGCCTGAATCTCAAGGCGCTGCTGTTGGCGGCGCCCGCTGGGCGTCTGCCGACGATCGGTCTGGATCCGGGGCTGCGCACCGGCGTCAAGGTGGCCGTGGTCGATGGGACGGGTAAGGTCTCGGCGACCGATACCATCTATCCGCACGCGCCCAAGAAGCAGTGGGATGCTTCCATTGCGCGCTTGGCGGATCTGGCGAAGAAAGAGGGCGTTAAGCTCATCAGCATCGGCAATGGCACGGCCTCGCGGGAGACCGATCGTCTGGCGCGCGACCTCATCCAGCGGCATCCGGAGCTGGGCTTGAAGTCCTTGGTCGTCAGCGAGGCCGGCGCCTCGGTCTATTCGGCGTCCGAGTTTGCCTCCAAGGAGCTGCCGACGCTGGACGTCTCGCTGCGCGGGGCGGTGTCCATCGCACGGCGGCTGCAGGACCCGCTCGCCGAGCTGGTCAAGATCGAGCCCAAGGCGATCGGCGTCGGCCAATACCAGCACGACGTCAATCAGACCCGCTTGGCGCGCACCTTGGACGCGGTGGTCGAAGACTGCGTGAACGCTGTGGGTGTCGATTTGAATACCGCCTCGGTGCCACTGCTGACCCAGGTTTCGGGGCTGAACCGCGGGCTGGCGGAGAACATCGTTCAGTTCCGCGAGGATCACGGTGCCTTCAAGAGCCGCAAGGATCTCATGGCCGTGCCCCGCTTCGGCGATAAGGCGTTCCAGCAGAGTGCAGGCTTCCTGCGCGTCACGGACGGTGAAGAGCCCTTGGATGTCTCAGCGGTTCATCCAGAGGCCTACCCTGTGGTGCGTCGTATCGTGGAAAAGACCGGCAAGACCATCGCCGACCTGATCGGCGAGGGGACCATCCTGCGTCGTCTCGATCCCAAGGACTTCATCGACGAGCAGTTCGGCTTGCCGACAGTCAAGGACATCCTGAGCGAGCTGGAGAAGCCAGGCCGCGACCCGCGTCCAGAGTTCAAGACGGCGCAGTTCAAGGAAGGCGTCGAGACGCTCAAGGACCTGGAGCCTGGTATGGTTCTGGAGGGGACGGTGACCAATGTCACCAACTTCGGTGCCTTCGTCGATGTCGGCGTCCATCAGGACGGTCTGGTGCACATCTCGGCGCTCGCGGATCGCTTCGTCAAGGATCCGCACGAGGTCGTCAAGTCCGGTGATCTCGTCAAGGTCAAGGTGCTGGAGGTCGATCTAGACCGCAAGCGGATCGCCCTGAGCATGCGAATGGGCGATGCGAGCCAAGGTGGGGCTGCCAAATCGCCGGCGGGGCGGGGCGCGGGGCGCGATTCCGTCCGCTCGCAGCCTAAGCCGAGGTCACAAGGCGCTGCCCAGAAGGCTCCGGCCGCGCCGCCGCCTGCGGGGATCATGGGTGGCGCCTTGGCCGATGCCTTTGCCAAGGCGAGAAAGGGTTAGGTCGGGCGGGCAGGCGTGGGCGCTCGCAGATGGACGTCGCCGTTGCAGTCCCGGGTCTACTCAGCCCGCTCGGAGATCCATGGATTGGGTTGCTTCGCGCGCGTGCGCTTCGAGTTAGGCGACTTTATCGGTAGCTACGAGGGACCCGAAGTCAGGGAGGACGGCCGCTACGTCCTCTGGGTTTATGATGCCGACGCCGATCAAGTGACCGCGCGGCTGGGGACGAATCTCCTGCGCTGGGTGAATCACAGCGACCAGCCGAATGCAGAGTTCGACGGCTTCGACCTCTATGCCAAGGTCGTCATCGCCGCGGGCGACGAGATCACCTGCGACTACGGGGCTGCGCTCTGAGTGGTGCGATGCCCGCTCCCTTGAGCCCAGAAGGCGCTGCCAACCACCAGGCCGGCGGATGCCCGCAGGGCGTCCGCCAGCGATGCCAACCGCGGCCTTGATCATAACTGCGTCCACTGCGGCGAAGCCGAGTGCGTCGTCAGGCCATCCTGGCCTGACATCATCAGGGCTGGAAGCCCTGACTCCGCAGGATGCGCCACCGGATGGCCGGGATAATGACGGAGGCCCCAACTGCAACGCCAAGGGTGGCGCCGCTGCGCGTGCCGCCGAGGTGATGCCGTCGCAACGGCCGGAGTGATGACTATCGCCGGCAGTGCCGCCACGGCGGGACATTGAACACGCTGAGCTTTAGTGCGGTTCAACCGATCCGTGAAGGTTGTTCCTAATCTGGATCTGGCAATTCTGGATCTGGCAATGACTCAGGAGTCCGAAATGCAAGAACGACCCCTTATCAAGACCGCGATCCCCAGGCACCGCTACCAGGTCGGCAGCTATATGGCCGCCCTGCTCGGTGACATCGAGAGCGACGACACGCGTGCTTATCGCTACATCCTCGCCTTCGTGCCTGCGGGTCAGCGCGAGCCCTCGCTCTATGTCTGCGCTGAGATGAGTCCGCCCGCCGAGCGTGCCGACGGCGCCTACCGACTGCGGGTAGTGGGTGAGCTGATGTCCGAGGTGGTGGACACGAACGACCGTTGGGGAGATCTGAATGCCTTCGCGGAGCAGGCGCTGAAGACCGGCGCCCAGGTGCTGGGGCTGTCATCGGCGCAGATCGTCAAGCTGATGTGATGCCGCGTCAGGCATGATCGATGCCTGAGCCTGTTAGCCTGCCCTTGAGCCCCTAGAATCCTTGAGGGCGCAAAATGCTTGCAGATGAGTCAAATTTCGATGAAGCGTCCGACCATCCAAGGCCGTCGGTATCGGGATCGAACCGACGATAGCGATCCCGATTCCGATAGCGATCCCGATGGCATGACGCGTCGGTCTGAGGCGAAGCCTCGCTAGAGATCGCCAAGCAGGCTAAGAAAATGATCATCAATTGTTCCCCGATGCGAGCGATGCCGCCCGAAATCCCGCCTGCCCCCCCTTTGCGAAAGGGGGCAAGTTGTTGATGCACACTTCCTACGAGGCTGTTTGAAAACTCCCTCGTGATGCTTCGTGGGAGCGGCGCCCCGCCGCGACGCCCCCGTCTCGGCTGGTGCTCGGAGAAGGCAGCTTTGCAACCGGCTTCCAAGCCTCTTCCCCGCTGAACGGGGTAGCCGCGGGCTTGATCGTGATTCCGCTTTGCGCTGCGCGCCGAGCGATCGCTTGGAATATTGGCCGGCCTCGGTGTTGCAATCTGCGAGGCTGTACTGTATCGCTGTTAGCGGACGCATGTTCTCCCCCAGGGCCGACGCGACCGGGCAGCCGTCTTGATCGGCAGTTCGTGTTCCATCAGGCTATGCGATAGGGCCATGTCCCGAGTTGGCCGGCATCGCTTGCGCGAGTGTCGATCATGTCGAGAATCCCTTCCCTCCGGATCCGAGTCTCATGAATACAGAATCCAGCCTTGACTCACCAGGTATCGACCTCAGTCAGTGCGAGGCTGAACCCATTCACCTGTCCGGCGCCATTCAGCCGCACGGCGTCTTGTTGGCCTTGCATGGCCCCGCCTTGCGGGTGACTCAGGCGACACCCACCAGCCTGGATCTCCTCGGCATTGCGGCAGCCGATCTCTTGGAGTGCGAGCTGGAGCAGGTGCTGGGTGCGGGACTGGCCGAGTCGGTTCAGGAGGCGCTGGCCCGCTACCGCGAGCTACCCACCGCCCCGGTGTCCTTCCGCTGGGAGCCGCCAGGGGCTGATCGCGCCTTTGCCGCTTATGTGCACGAGATCGAGACCGCCGTGTTGCTGGAGCTGGAGCCAGCAAATCCGGTCTCAGGCGGCTCGCTGGCCCAGGCCGTGCGGGCCTTCGGCCTGGTGCGCACGCAGACGGATCTGCCGACCAAGCTGCAGACGGCCGCGACCCTCTTCCGACGTCTGACCGGCTATGACCGAGTGATGATCTATCGCTTGGACAGATTGGACTGGCACGGTGAGATCGTCGCCGAGGACTGCCGTGCGGACCTCGAGTCCTATCTGGGGTTGCACTACCCCGCCTCGGACATCCCACCGCAGGCCCGGCGCCTCTATCTGATCAATCAGTCGCGCGTCATCGTCGACGTGGATTACACCCCCGCCCCCATCCTGCCCGCGTTGAATCCCATCAGCGGGCAGCCACTCGATCTGTCGCACAGCCTCTTGCGCAGCGTCTCGCCAGTGCACCTGGAGTATCTGCGCAACATGGGCTCGCGGGCCACACTGACCCTGTCGTTGCTGCGGGATGGTGAACTCTGGGGGATGATCTCCTGCCACCACAACACGCCCTATCCGGTCTCGGACGACATCCGCGAGATCGCCGGCTGGATGGCACAGAACCTCGCGACCGAGATCGCGCTGGCGGAGCAGCTGCGCGAAAAACGCGATGAGGCCGATCTCAGGCAGTGCCGCGATCGTATTCTCGCAGCCATGCGCGAGGGCGCGCGACTGCCGAGCCTCCTGAGCGGGCCGCGGCAGGCCGATCTGCTTGGTGCTCTGCGGGCCGACGGCGTGGCACTGATCCAGGGCGACGAAGCCCACACTGCTGGTGTGACGCCGGATGCTGCACGCATCCTCGACATCTTCGCGGGACTGAGCGCCCGCTCCCCCAGCCGCGCCTCGCCGCTCTTTGCCACCGACTGTCTGAGTGAGCACCTGGAGGGGACGGACGACCTGGGCGCGACCGCCGCTGGGGTGGCGATGGTTTCGCTGGATAGCCCAGGTTCGCCCAAGCTGATGTGGTTCCGCGTCGAGCAATTGCGCCACGTCACCTGGGGCGGCAACCCCGACAAGGCGGTGACGCTCGAGCCGGATGGTCGGCTGAGCCCGCGTCAGTCCTTTGCAGCCTGGTCCCAGACGGTCCGCTTGCGCAGTCGGCGCTGGACCCCGGAGGAGCAGGCGGCGGCACTGGAACTTCGCGCGCTGATCGACCTGGAGATGCTCAGACAGGCCGAGGAGCAGCTGCGTCAGACCCAAACGCTCTTGCATGCCGCGATCGAGACCCTCGGCGAGGGGTTCGTCATCTATGACGCCGAAGAGCGCCTCGTCTACTGCAACGAGGAATATCGCAACCTCTACCGCACCTCGGCCCCCATCATCGCGACCGGGCGGACCTTCGAGGAGATCCTCCGCTACGGCGTCGAGCGCGGGCAGTATCGGGATGCGCTCGGCCGGGAAGAGGAATGGGTCGCGGAGCGCCTGACCAGCCACCGTCTGGGTGAGGAGGATCGGATCCAGCAGCTCGACGACGGCCGTTGGCTGCAGGTGAGGGAATGCCGCGTCCCCGACGGATCTTCCGTCGGTATCCGGGTCGACGTGACCGAACTCTACCAGGCCAAGGAAGCGGCCGAGGCCGCCAACATCGCCAAGAGCCGGTTCCTGGCGGTCATGAGTCATGAGATTCGCACCCCCATGAATGCCATTCTTGGCATGGCGCAGCTCTGCTTGATGCCGCATCTTGCGGATGAGGAGCGGCGGGACTACGCCAGGACGATCCTCAACGCCGGCCAGACCTTGCTGACCCTAATCAATGACATCCTTGATTTCTCCAGGGTCGAAGCGGGCAAGGTGCAACTCGCTGTGAGCAGTTGCGACATGCGTCAGCTGATCCGCGAGACGCAGACGCTCTTCGTCGAATCGGCCAGGAGCAAGCATCTGGCGCTGACAGTCCATTGGACGGGGCCGGATGGTCAGAACTATCGAGTCGACGCTAACCGTCTGCGTCAGATGCTGGACAACCTGGTGGCCAACGCCATCAAGTTCACCGCGCAGGGAGAGATTTGCATCGAGGGGCGCGAGGTGCGCCGCGATGGGCCCACCGCCATCCTGGAGTTCGCCGTTTCCGATACCGGGATCGGGATTGCGCAAAACCTCCAGGGGCTGTTGTTTCAGCCCTTCTCGCAGGCCGGCGAGGCGACCACGCGACTCTATGGCGGCACCGGCCTGGGTCTCTCGATCGTGCGCAGTCTGGCGCGCTTGATGGGTGGCGATGTTGGTGTCGAAAGCCAGCCTGGGCAGGGGTCGCGGTTCTGGTTCCGGATCTCTGCGGAGCCCTTGGCCATGGGCGAGGACCGGCGCCACAGGCCGCGATTCGCGCAAGACGGGGCCGCTGGAGCAACCCTCCAGGCCATCTTTGCCGGCCGCGTGCTCGTGGTCGACGACGAACGATCCAATCGCAGGCTCATGCAGGCCATCCTGACCAAGCTGGGAGCGAGCGTGCTGCTCGCGGAAGATGGCGCGCAAGCCGTCGCGGCGATCACGGGAGGCGAGCGGCCGGATCTCGTGCTCATGGATTGCCAGATGCCGGTGCTGGACGGCTACGCGGCCACCCAGCGGATCCGGCTTTGGGAGCGCGAGACGGACCGGCCACGCCTGCCGATCCTCGCCCTGACCGCCGCGGCCTTCGAGGAAGATCGCCAGCGTTGTTTGCAGGTCGGCATGGACGATGTGCTCACCAAACCGCTCATGATCGACACCCTGACTGAGATGCTCGGTCGTTGGCTGCCCAAGGCTGATGAGCCACCGCCCGAGGTCGGCGGGGCGGAGCTGTCCATGGACGCGGTGCGGGTGGAGGTTGTTGACCGGGAGCGCGTCTTGGCCCTCGTGGAGCAGCTTCAACCCCTGCTGGCCGACCACAAATTCGATGCCTTCGCATGTTTGAAGGCACTACAGGCCTTGTTCGCGGGTACGCCGGTCGCAGCGGAGCTGGACGTGGTCAGCGAGCATCTATCGGCCTTTCGCTTCGATCAGGCGCTGGAACAATTGCGCCGCATTGTTCAGGCCCAGGGCTGGGAGGGGCTACCATGACCGAAGACAGACCGCGCATCCTGGCGATCGATGATACGCCGGCCAATCTCTTCACGCTCGGGACCGCGCTGGCGGAGGAGTTCGATCTGCAGATCGCGACTTCGGGTGCCACGGGCCTGGAGCTGGCCTGCGGATCGCCCCCCGATCTCATCCTGCTCGATGTCATGATGCCCGAGATGGATGGATTCGAGACCTGTCGACGCTTGAAGGCGGAGCCGCGCCTGAGGGACATTCCGGTCGTCTTCATCACCGCAGTGAGCGAAACGGATGCGGAGGTCAAGGGCCTGGCGCTCGGCGCGGCCGACTACATCTTCAAGCCCTTCAACGTGGACATCACGCGCCAGCGCATTCGTAACCTCTTGGATCGGGAGCGCTTGCGCAAGGCGGTCGAGGTCCATCGGGATCAACTCGAGGCTCGGGTCGCCGAGCGGACCCAGTCCCTGTCGATCGCCAAAGAGGACGCCGAGAGGGCCAGTCGGGCCAAGAGTGCCTTCCTGGCCAATATGAGCCATGAGCTGCGCACACCCATGAACGCCATCATCGGGTTCACAGGCATCGCGCTGCGTCGCGCTGAAGACGCTCGGCTGTGTGACCACTTGACCAAGATCGAGCAGGCATCGAAGCATCTTCTCGGTATCATCAACGACATCCTCGACCTTTCCCGCATCGACGCCGAACGCATGGAGCTGGCGCGGGAGCCCTTCACTCTCGGGGAGGTGATCGGTCGGAGCCTGGACGTCGTCGCCAACAAGGCCCAGGAAAAGGGATTGCGGATCCAGGTTCAGCTCGCCTCGGGGCTGTCCGAGCGCCGTTTCCTCGGCGACGCCCAGCGCCTGGGGCAGGTGCTGATCAATCTGCTCAACAATGCCGTCACCTTCACCCTGCGGGGCGGCATCTGCCTGCGCATCAAGGTGCTGGAAGAGCATCCAGACACCATGCTCCTGCGCTGGGAGGTCCAGGACACTGGCGTTGGCCTCTCGGCGGAGGCCCAACCGCGCATCTTCCACGCCTTCGAACAGGCCGACAATTCGCTGACCCGCCGGCACGGCGGCACCGGCCTGGGGCTGGCCATCAGCAGGCGTATGGTGCACCTCATGGGCGGCGAGATGGGGGTGGAGAGCGAGCCCGGCGTCGGCAGTACCTTCTGGTTTGCACTGCGCCTCGACCAAGCCGCCGCCGGCGCTGTGCCTTCCCAGCCGGCGGGCATGGCTTCGGCGGCGACCCGCATCGAGTCCCAGCATGCCGGCGCGCGCCTCCTTCTGGCCGAAGACGACCTCATCAACCAAGAAGTCGCCCAAGAGCAGCTGAGCGGTCTGGGGCTGGTCATCGACCTGGCGGTGGATGGGGTCGAGGCCGTGCGACTGGCCCGACACACCCCCTATGCCATCATCCTCATGGACATGCAGATGCCGCGCATGAGCGGTTTGGAGGCCACCCGGGCGATTCGCGCCGATTCTCTGAACCGGCAAACGCCGATCCTGGCGATGACGGCCAACGCCTTCGCCGAGGACCGCCAGGCCTGCCTCGAGGCCGGCATGAATGATCATCTCGCTAAGCCCATCGAGCCGCAGCGGCTGTTCGAGACCCTCTTGCTATGGCTGGATGGACAGTGCTGAGCGCGCCTGCCGCCGAGCACAAGTGTTGTTCCCAACAGGATTTCGTCGCAAATTTCCAAGATTCGCCCGCCGCGCCATCGGCGATGCTGCCCGCATTGCCACGCCGCCCCAGAAGTAAGGGAGAGTATAGGGAATCGACCCAATCCGGTCACTGAGGCGCGCCAGCCCAGTGACTCGTGCGTTCCAGATCCGGTCACTGGACTCGCCGCAATGAGCGTCTGCTGCATCCTGATAGCGGAAAGTCCCTCTCGTTTCGCGAGTGACAGGTCACGACCCATTCCGGTCATAGAGCATCTTTGGGTCAGCGACCGCTTTTCCGATGATCTCAGCCACGATGCATCGTGTTTGCTTGTCCCGGCCTGCCCGGCAGGCAAGGCGTGGCGAGGAAGAACTGCGCGAAAGGCTCCCCCTGCGTAGCGCCGACACTCCCGGAACAGGACGCCGCGGCGCATCCGGCGAAGGGCGCTTGGGTATGGATCGCCACGATCACCAACACCCGGGTCACGCTGGGAACGCACCATCAGGAAAAAACGATCTCGTCCGGCCGAATTAGAGCGGGCCGAGCCGTGACAGCTCAGTCAGCCGCCTTCCGCCCCGTCCTGGGGAAACTCGGGCGGACCAAGCGCAACCGCCGGGAGATCAGTCTGCGGAAAGTCGTCACCTTTGTAGAGCAATGGCTGTTTGCGGATGCTCGCCAAGGCGTACGAGCAGCAGTCGCCGAGGTTGAGCGAGGCTGGGTGCAATCCCTTCCCGAAACGCTCATAGGCCACGCGCGCTGCACGCGCCTGAATCGCGTCGAAAGGCACGATTTCGATGCCGAGATCCGCCAGCAAAGCCTCGAGTTCGGCGACGGCCTCCGCCCCTTTGCGCCGGTAGAGCACGATCGACGTCTCCAAGACGGAGAACGCGCTGATGCAGCGCACGGGATCCGCTGCCAATGCATTCGTCAAACGCTCGGCCTCGGACTCACCGAACAGAACCGCCACCATAGCCGAGCTATCGATCACCATGGATCGAAGGCACCATCGGCACTGTAGCCGAGAATGTCCTCAGCAGAACGCGGGTCACGGTCGGACAGCTGAGCACACCGCTCCTGGGCTTGCCGAATCCGAGCGATCGCGGATACCTCGCTGCGCTGGCGCTGAAGCCGACTAGCACGTTCTTGCAGGGCAGAGAGAAGGATCTGCGGGATCGGTTCGCCGGTTTGGCTGGCAAGATCTCGTGCCAGTTGCTCGACTTCCTCGTTGACGATCGTGAGAGCCATACCGACAACCTCTTCTGCAGATGCTGTTTGAAGTGTATCAAATCGAACGTCCACCGCCCCCCCCCAAACGACGCGCCGCGCCATTGAAGCAAGGGCCAAGAATCAACTGCAAGGCGCGATCGGACAAGCAAGACGAACAGCTCTTTCGCTCGACATCCGTGTCCTGTACGGGTGAGCACGGCTGCCTCTCATTGCGAACATCCTTCAGTGAGTTGCGAGCACCGACTCCCGCAGCGGCAGTGTCTGCAATAGTGGGCTGATCCGTCACTCGCGGGTTGCCGGGCAGTGACGGCTCCTGGCCGGCTGCTGCCATAACGAAGACCCAAGACGGGCATCGTCGTGGCTCACAAGCCTCGACAACAACAAGCTGGATTCGCCCGGAACTTTCGTCAACCTCAACTGACCTTCGCCGTCACTGATATCGAGCCCATCAAGCTCGATGGTCCCTGACAAGTTGCGGCAGTTAGGCGATTTCCGGGAAACAACAGACCCGCAGTTCCGATCCCGTAGATGGGCAAAGCCTTGGCGATGCGCTTCGTTCGGAGTGCCGAGGGTCGAGGGGCGTGCCCATCATTCCAGCTCAGCGCTTTGCGGCATGGGCTCGTCCATCCAGCGCCGAGGTGACGCTCAAGCCCCGAGTGCGGACTTTGCCCATCCTATCGACCCGCGCCCTTTGGGTTAGGCCATTTCCGGAGTTCGCCTCAGAGGCTGTCTGAAAAACCTCGGGGCGACTTTAGTCGCCCTTGGCACTGGGGGGAGGGCGAATGAATTCGCCCCTTGTATTTTCTGTTCTAAGGGATTGATAAGGAGGAGTGATAAACGGAGTTTATGAAGAGAGCCCGGGAAGCCGTTCGCCCCTGAAGCCTGGACG
>NZ_JAAIJR010000063.1 GCF_010915725.1 Thiorhodococcus mannitoliphagus | reverse complement strand
ACGATGGGGTCAGCGAACGTCTTTGCGAAATCCACGCGCTGCCACTCATGGTTGACACTGAGTTCACCGAACTCGATTGGCAGCGCCTCATCGATCGGAGTCCTATCATCAGTACCGGGATCCGTGGGGTTCGTCGGATTCGTCGGATCGGTTGTGATAGGTTGCGGCTTCTCCGCCGCGATAAGATCAGACTTGGTTACCACGTCAATGCCGCCCGGGCCCTGCACGGTCAGGGTCACCGAGAAGCGTCCGGCCTCTGAGAAGGTTTGGGCGGCTTGGCAGCCGGTCGCCGTCTGGCCGTTACCGAAGTCCCACTGACAGGAGTCGACCCTTCCTTGAGAGGTGCTGCTAAAGAGGATCGTCAGCGGGACGCGGCCGGAGGTATTTGATTCGGTGAAATTGGCGGTTGGCGCGATGGTTTGAGCAATCGGGGTCGTCGCACTCAGCTCGTTCGAGAACTCGCTGCATTGGGTGCCGTCCTCGGCACAGGCTCGCACGGCAATGTAGTAGGTCGCACCTGCTTCCAATCCCGCTAAGGTCGCGCTTGTGGAGGTCGCAGTGCTACGCCCTTGGTAGGCTCCGCTCTCGCTGCCCCAGTGAACTTCATAGAAGGCGACTCGGTCGTCCGAGATCGAGTCCCACTCCAAGCTGATGTCCGCCGACTGGGCGGTGGCAGACGCGGACAGGAATACGAGTGACAGGAGCGTCGTCAATGGAGCCCTGAAAGAGGTGCTCCGCAGGTTCCGGCCAGTTGCGAGTTCAAGGAAGAGGGTGGTCTTTAGCATTGTGAGCGCTCCATGTCGATGAGCGCCGATTCATCGGCGCCACCGCAAGGAGGCGCTCGAATCTTCGGCAGCCCTGCTGCCGTATCCGGGGGAGACCCCGAGACTTAGGCCAGCGGCTTTGCGTCCTGCCCTTTCGGACAGTTTGCCGTTGTCGGATTCTTGGTATGGCAGAGTATATGGAGCAAGGACGGCGCGGTATGCGAGCGAAGTCGCATTTGCCGAGACTGGGTGCCAGACTGCGCGCTGAGGGATCCGACAGGAGGGCTGGCTTGATCAGCGGCCCACCCCGTGGCTTGAGTAGGCGCTGTGTATCCTTCAGGCAAAGCAACCTGGGTGCGGCTCCCAGAGATCGCGCGACTGGCCAGACGACGATCGAGGCCGGAGGGCTCGACACCTCTGCCAAGCATTTTACGCCCCAAGACCTCTAGTAACCGGGACTCAGGCACGGCTACAATTAATGGTTTTATCCAACGGGCACGCCAATGATCGACACGAATCCGATCGCTCACCAAATCAACGATCTGAAGGGACGTTTGGGGTCCCTCAGGGGGTATCTTTGACTACGCGGAGCGTAAAGACCGCCTGACAGAGGTTCTCCGCGAACTCGAGGATCCCGAGGTCTGGAATGACCCAAGCCGGGCCCAGGCACTCGGGCGCGAGCGGGCGACCCTCGAGGGTATCGTCGTCACCATCGACGAGATGACGTCATCGCTCACGGATGCGGACGACCTGCTGGCCCTTGCCGCGGAAGAAGACGATGAGGCGACCTTGCAGTCGCTGGAATCGGATCTGGCCGAGTACGAGACGCGGATCGCCGAGCTGGAGTTTCGCCGGATGTTCTCGGGCGAGACGGACGCGAACAATGCCTTCGTGGATGTTCAGGCCGGATCCGGTGGCACGGAGGCGCAAGATTGGGCCGAGATGCTGCTGCGCATGTATTTGCGCTGGGGCGAGCGGCGCGGCTTCAAGACCGAACTGATGGAGGCGTCGCCGGGCGAGGTCGCTGGCATCAAGTCCGCGACCATCAAGTTTGAGGGCGAGTACGCCTTTGGCTGGCTGCGCACAGAGACCGGCGTGCACCGCTTGGTGCGCAAGTCGCCCTTCGACTCAGGCAATCGCCGCCACACCTCATTCGCGGCCGTGTTCGTATCTCCTGAGATCGACGACAGCGTCGAGGTGGATATCAACCCGGCGGATCTCCGAATCGACGTTTACCGAGCGAGTGGCGCGGGTGGTCAGCACGTCAACCGGACCGAGTCTGCCGTGCGCATTACGCACATGCCCACCGGGATGGTGACCCAGTGCCAGAACGACCGTTCCCAGCACAAGAACAAGGATCAGGCGATGAAGCAGCTCAAGGCCAAGCTCTATGAGCTGGAGATGCAAAAGCGCCAGGCGAGTCAGCAGGCCGTGGAGGACAGCAAGTCCGACATCGGCTGGGGGAGTCAGATTCGCTCCTACGTGCTAGATCAATCCCGGATCAAGGACTTGCGCACCAATGTTGAGATTGGAAATACCCAGTCGGTGCTCGACGGCAATCTCGATCCCTTCATCGAGGCAAGCCTCAAGAGTGGTCTGTAAGTCGCTGATACAATAATGCTTTGCCATCTAGTCAGCGACCGCTATCGCTGCGTCGCTTCAAGTTTTTGAAGAGGAAGCCCGCTTTCCTCTTCGGTCAGGGCGGATCGGCCACTCATGCCGCGCCCCCTGTCCAAGCTCCCGGAGATCCATGTCCATTATGAGCCAGCATGACGAACCCCAGTCAGCAGCACGTCCAGAGCAGACCGATACCAACGAAGATAACAAGTTGATTGCGCAGCGGCGCGACAAGCTTGCTCAGCTCCGCGAGCGGGGAAATCCCTTCCCCAATGATTTCCGGCGCGACGCGGTCGTTGGCGAGCTGCATGCCAAGTATGGCGAGCTGGACGCGGACGCCCTCGAGGAGCGCGGCCTTCGGGTCAAGGTGGCTGGGCGCTTGATGACGCGGCGTGTCATGGGCAAGGCAAGCTTTGCGCACATCAAGGATATGTCTGGGCGGATGCAGCTCTTCGTGCAGCGCGACCTGGTGGGCGAAGACGCCTACGCGAGCTTCAAGCGGGATCTGGACATCGGCGACATCCTAGGGGTCGAGGGCGTGCTGTTCAGGACGAAGACCGGCGAACTCTCGGTTCGCTGCGATAGCATTCGCTTGCTAACCAAGGCGTTACGGCCATTACCTGAGAAATTCCATGGCTTGACAGACATGGAGAGTCGGTACCGCCAGCGCTATCTCGATCTCATCATGAATGATGGCACGCGGGAGACCTTCCTGCTGCGCACGGCCATCATTCAGTTCATCCGGACTTACTTGAACGGACGCGACTATCTCGAAGTCGAGACGCCCATGATGCAGGTGATTCCGGGCGGTGCGGTCGCCCGTCCCTTCATCACGCATCACAACGCGCTCGACATGCGGCTCTTCCTGCGCATTGCCCCCGAGCTTTTCCTCAAGCGGCTGGTCGTCGGGGGATTCGAGCGGGTCTACGAGATCAATCGCAACTTCCGTAACGAGGGGCTCTCAACAAGGCACAATCCGGAATTCACCATGTTGGAGTTCTATGAGGCCTACGCGGATTACCAGGATCTCATGGACCTCACTGAAGACATGCTCAGACGCATGGCGACGGAGGTGCTTGGGCAGACCGAGATCCAGTATCAGGGCGCGACCTATGATTTCGGTCGGCCGTTCGCCCGACTCAGCGTGCGTGAGGCCATCCTCCAGTACAATCCTGAGCTTGAGCCGGGCGATATTGACGATCTGGACAGGGCGCGCGCACTCGCCGAGCGCCTCGGTATTCAGGTCAAGCTGACCTGGGGGCTCGGTAAGCTGCAGCTCGAGGTCTTCGAACAGAGGGTCGAGGCACGGCTGATGGACCCGACCTTCATCACCCAATACCCGACAGAGGTCTCACCGCTGGCACGCAGAAGCGATGAGGATCCCTTCGTCACCGACAGGTTCGAGCTGTTCGTCGGGGGGCGGGAGATCGCCAATGGCTTCTCCGAGCTGAACGACGCGGAGGATCAGGCCGAGCGTTTCCAGCAGCAGGTGGCCGAAAAAGATGCCGGAGACCAAGAGGCGATGTACTTCGATGCAGACTACATTCGCGCCCTGGAGCATGGGATGCCGCCGACCGCGGGCGAGGGCATCGGAATCGACCGCTTGGTGATGCTCTTCACCGATTCTGCCTCGATCCGCGATGTCCTCTTGTTCCCCCATATGCGCCCAGAGGGCGCTGGCTAGTTTCTGCGGTACTTAAGAGGCTGTCTGAATATTGCAATCGCCCGAGCGGTAGGGGCGAATTCATTCGCCCTCCCGGCAGCGCCAAGGGCGACTAAGGTCGCCCCTTGTACGAGGTTTTTCAGACAGCGTCTAAGGCTAAAAATCCTTATTAGATAAATCACTAGACGGATTAATTCAGGTAAATTATTTGCTTCCCGACTCCGCCTCGGGCGCAGGGAAGCCGTACGGGGGCTCGCGTAGGTTGATGAGATTGGGGCCTTCTTCACCGAGGCGCACGTCGCCGGCCTCGGCCGCTGCGATCTCGGTCACGACTAGCAGCGCGTAGCGACCCTCGGAGAGTGGGGCGACCTCGACGACACGACCATCGACTTGCTGCGACTGACTTGCCGAGGAATGGAGTGCATCGCCTGGCCGGGGCGGCATCTCTGTCTCCACCTCCGCCAGATACATGCGCCGCTTGAGCTTGCCGAGAAACTGCATGCGTGCGACGACCTCTTGGCCGGTATAGCACCCCTTGTGGAAGCTGACGCCCTCGACCAAGTGGAGGTTCGTCATCTGGGGGACGAAGGCTTCGACCGTTGCGTCATAGACCGTCGGCAGTCCGGCCTGGATGTCCAAAAGCTTCCAATCCTCGGTGTTCGCGGGTGTAGCATGCTCGGCCAGCTTTGCCCAAAGATCGGTCATCGCGGCGACCGGTGCGAGCAGCTCGAAGCGTGGTGTGGGGCCAGGGATGCGAATGGCGGTGATCTCTCTCGTGGTGGCGAGGCCATTGTCACGCGCGGGCACGTCCAGCCCGCTTGCGGCGAGCAAGTCCTGCGCGCAATCACCGGCCAGGCCGATGCGCACCAGACTATCGCTGGCGTCGGTGAGCGTCACCTTGCTGCGTAGGATGAAGATACCGAGACGTTTGATCGCTTCCGGGATGCGCTCCGCTGGGGTCTGCAAGTAGGTGGTCCCGTTGCGCTCGAAGACACGGAAGAGCGCGAGCATGCGGCCTTTCTGACTGCAGTGACCGCTGAGATGGCTGTAGGTTTCCGAGACCTCTCGGGTATCGTTCGTGAGCTGCCCTTGCAGGAAGGCCTTGGTGTCGTCCCCGGTTGCGGCAATGAGGCCGAGATGCGAGAGATCGAAGAGTCTGCAGGCGACGCTGTGCTCGACCTTCGGGAAGCGGATGGCGCCCTGAGCATTGATCTGGGCCTTGTGACTAGTAAGGAAATCCCGCCATTCATTCGTCATGGTATGTGTCTCGAGACAGTTGGCGTCGCCCTGGGGCTGACGCGTGGATCACTTGCATCGATTTTCGATGAATTCGCTCGGAAGCGTAAAGTCTGGCCGGGCTGACCGTCGCTGCAAGCCAGTTTGGCCTTACGACGCCTCAGTTCAAGCCATCAAACTAAGCACATTCGGAGATTGAGCACTTTGTCCATACACCAAGCGACACCGCCCGTGGATAGCCTCGTGCTCTACAAGGTCCGTCCCGCTCGGGTCGTGAGCGTCGGCGACAAGATTGAGATCGAACTCGATGGCGGACAGAGTAAGCGGGTTCGACCGAAAGACATTGAGCTGCTGCATCCAGGTCCGCTGCGCAATCTTGATGAACTCGGACCTCAGGCAGGTGAGCTGACGGAGGCCTGGGAGTTGCTCGAGGGGGGCGAGACCAATCTCAAGGATCTGACCGAACTCGCCTTCAATGACTTCACGCCGGCCACGGCTTGGGCTGCCTGGCAGCTGGTGGCTGAGGGGCTGAACTTCAGCGGCACACCCCAAGCCATCCAGGCCCACGCGCGGGAAGTGGTGGAGCACAAGCTGGCGGAGCGTGCCTCTAAAGAGGCCGCCGAGCGTGACTGGCAGGCATTCTTGGATCGCATGGCGAAAGCGCGTCCGGGTCCAGAGGACGTAGAGCGGCTCGGCGAGATTGAGCGTCTCGCGCTCAACAGGTCAGAGCACAGTCGAATCCTCGAGGCACTTGGATATCAACAGACGCAGGAAAATGCCCACCGTGCTCTGGTGCGGGTTGGTCATTGGCCTACCAGCTTCAATCCACATCCGCTGCGCCAGGGGATCCTCATGGACGATCCGGCGTTGGAGGTTCCGGCACTGCCGGACGAGGAGCGTTTGGATCTTACCCACTTGACAGCCTTCGCCATCGACGACGAGGGCAGTTGTGATCCGGACGATGCCCTGGCCTTGGATGACGGTCGCCTCTGGGTGCATGTTGCCGACGTCGCAGCCGTGGTCGAGCCGGAATCGCCGCTGGAGGCTGAGGCGCGGGCACGGGGGGCGAATCTCTATTTGCCCGAGGGCATCATCAACATGCTACCCGCCGGAGTCACCGAGCGCCTGGGCCTCGGTTTGCAGGATGTCTCGCCGGCGCTGTCCTTCGCGTTACGGGTTGATACCGAGGGCGTCTTGAGTGGTATTGAACTCCATCGGACCTGGGTGCGGGTCGAGCGACTGACTTACGCGCAGGCCGAGGAGCGGCTGATGGCTGGTGATCCCATCCTCTCTGAGATGGCGGCCATATCCGAGCGTTTTCAGGCGCGGCGCCGGGCGAACGGCGCGAGCCGTCTCGATCTCCCCGAGGTTAGCCTCAAGGTCGAGGATGACAGCGTTCGTATCCGGCCACTTCCGCGCCTGAAGAGCCGTGACCTGGTGACCGATGCCATGCTCATGGCTGGCGAGGCTGCGGCGCGGCTTTGCATCGATCATCAGATCCCGATCCCCTTCGCAACGCAGGCACCGCCAGAGTCGGGCGAAGAGGCGAGCGATCTGGCGGCCATGTATAGCAGGCGGCGCTGCTTCAAGCCTA
Source organism: Thiorhodococcus mannitoliphagus (assembly GCF_010915725.1). Classification (GTDB taxonomy): domain Bacteria; phylum Pseudomonadota; class Gammaproteobacteria; order Chromatiales; family Chromatiaceae; genus Thiorhodococcus; species Thiorhodococcus mannitoliphagus. The sequence continues at coordinate 24,820 of NZ_JAAIJR010000063.1, read as the reverse complement.
CCAAGCTCTCCCTCACGCCCGATCTTCACGCGAGTCTTGGCCTGCCGCTCTACACCCGTGCGACCAGTCCGCTGCGCCGCTATTCGGACCTGCTTGTCCATCAGCAGCTGCGGGCCTGGCTCGCTGGTCGTAGCCTCCTTGATGAGCAGCAGGTTCTGAGCCGCATCGGTGAGGCCGATACGGCATCGCTAGCGATCCGGCGCGGGGAAAGGCTCTCCAATCAGCATTGGAAGCTGGTTTTTCTACGCGATAATCCTGACTGGAAAGGTGAGGGCGTCGTGGTGGGTATCGATGAGCGGAAGACGGTGGTCTTGGTTCCCGAGTTGGCGATGGAGGCGCGCGTTCGCGTCCGCGACGAGGTGAGCCTGAACCAGCGGCTTCGGCTGGCGGTGAACGAGGTCGATTTGCCCGGTCTCAGCGCGAGCTTCCGAACGCTTGGGGTAGCCTAGCGCCAACGCCTCTCTTGGGTGGGGCGGCCGGCGTCGGCCACTGAGTTTCTTGCGGCCTATGGCCGGTGAGCAAAGTGAACTCAGGTTCCTTTGAGGTTCCGAGATGCCCTTCGCTGGTAGAGAAACGCTGGCCGTGTCTCTGCCGGCCGATCGCGAATCCCCCGTCACTTGACCTTCGTCAGTGAGATGTCCGCTGTAAGTCGATAGTCTTTCACACTTTGTGGGGAAGGCGCTTTCGCTGCGCGAGGTCAAAAAAGTCGGCGATTGACGCAGGGCGCGCGCTTTCACTGGGCAAAAAAGAAACCCGGATCACAGATCCAGGCTTCTTATCGTGACAGATTCGTGCCCACAGCCCTGACGACAGCGCACTTGTCGCCGTGTCTTGGTGGTCTCAGGCTCCCCAGGTCCTAACTGCGCCAGTATCCACGTGGACGAAGTCGGAGCGGCGGTAGTATCCAACGCCACCTTGGCCCAGCCTGATGGCTGCGTCTCTAAGGGAGCGGGTGGACAAGTCGGGGAAGCGAATGTCCATCGCCTGGCCTTTGATATGGAGGCTGTTCTTGGCGACGCCGCTCGAGGCGCGACGGAGCTTGGCGTTCGTTTCAGGTGAGCGATAGGCGCTGATGATATGAAAGCGGGCGTCACGATCGCCCAGCGAGACTTTGAGGTCGTACAGCAGATCAAAGAGGCGCGGGTCCATGCGGGTTGTGTCACCGTTCCGGAAGTCCCGGAAGAAATGATTCAATCGCTGCAATGCCGACCTCTGGTAGCGATCACCGATGCGGTAGGTGACGTCGATCTTGTCTTCGGTGTGCAGATGATAGAAAGACAGGGTGCGCACCTGCTCGAATGAGCGCTGGAATGTTCGTCCAGCGGCTGCGGGTGCGGCAACGGCGGATAGTGCAGCGCCAAGAAAGTAACGTCGATTCATGCTCCCCCCGGTACATTATAAGACGTTGATAATCTCTGAGGGTTGAAATTATAGGCAAGCGGATGAAGAAAGCAATGAGAATTTTCTTCGAGTGCTTGCTGACTCTAAGTTCAAGAATATTCTTAAGTCAAGCTCATGTAGCTTGAGAAGAAACAATTATAAATTTTCAATAAAAAAGGAATTTAAATATCATCTTAATAAAGCACTTGACTGAGCTTTAAGGAGCGTGAAGTTGCGTCGCGAGTCTGATATATCAGAACGTAAACTGTGATGCTGACCACATCGCGATGCCTTGAGGTGCTCGCAATCACGCGAATTGAGCTATGATGATGGTGTTTGCTGAATCCGGGAGTTGATCAATGCGCGGACCCTTGAAAACCGCTCTTCTCTTCGCTGCCGTGGCTGTCACCCCTGTGACCGCCGTGTATGCCGACGTCTTCAAATATGTCGATGGCTCTGGGAATGTTTACTTCACAGACACGCCATTGAAAGGCAATCGCTACAAGCTGGAGTGGCACCGGGAAGCGCGTAAGCTCGTGCGCGAAAACCAGCAGAGTTATATCGCGGACAAGACGGGGAGAAGGATCGCTGCGCGTGGCCGGGTGCGCTCGAGCAAGGCTGAGCCAGTGAGCAAGTCGATGGCGAAACGGCGGGCGAGCGTCGAGCACTTGGTGCGAGCCAATGCCCGTCGCTACGGACTCTCGCCAGCGCTCTTACATGCCGTGATCAGGGCCGAATCGGCATACAAACACACGGCGGTCTCTCATGCGGGCGCACAAGGTCTGATGCAGCTGATGCCGGCCACTGCAAGGCGATATGGCGTTGGGGATTCGTTCGATCCGGCGCAGAACATTCGGGGCGGAGCGGCCTATCTGAGGGATCTACTCGACATGTTCGACCAGGATGTCAAGCTTGCCGTTGCTGGCTACAACGCCGGCGAAGGCGCGGTGCTCAAGTACGGGCGCTCCATCCCTCCCTACTCGGAAACGCAGAACTACGTGCGCAAGGTGCTCAAGTATTATGGTGCCGAGCGTCCCTCGAGCTTCATCATGACGGCCCGCTAGGCCGAGCAGGCTCGCCCTGGTCTAGGTCGCGTTCCGGCCCCCACCTTTTCGGTCAGTCCTCTCCAATCACGCGCTCGTCGCGTGGTGTGGAGAGGAGCCTTTCTGCATCACCTTGCTGTTTCGCGAAGATGAGCCGGAACTCGACTCCAGTGTCGCGCGCCTCGCTCTTGCGCCGGTCGCGCACGATTTCGCGCGCCTCCTGGTAGCGATCACAGGTCTCGATGTACTCCAGGACTCTTGGGGGTGAAATCTTGTAGACAAAATACGGCATTGATTTGAACTCGAATCTGGCGGTTGGAGAGGCGGGAACGCGAAGACCGGCGATAGTCCCCAGGGCACGACCCGCAAGCGAGCTTCAACAAGCGAGATCATGCTTGTGTCACTCGTGTCACTCGCGCGAAGCTTCGCGGTCCGTCGTCGTTGAGGCTTCAAGGCTTGTTCATCAACTTGACTTGCGCCTGTCCTCAACACCTATGGGTTTCCCGAAATCAACCGGAACAGCCGCTCCAAGCCTGCGTAGCCAGGCCATCCTGGCCTGGTTTGCCAGGGCTGGAAGCCCTGGCTACATAAAACCGATAGGTGGTGAGGCGCCTGTCAAATTGACTTGCGCCTGTCAAAGTGGTCGCGCTCGCGAGCCTGCGGGGCGCGGATCAGCTGAATCAGGCAGCCTCCGAGCGCACTCATGGTCGCTTCAGTGCGACCTAGACCCAGGTTAAGATTTCGCGGTCAGCGCGCGGAAAGCCCGGGATTCTAGCGCAATCCTCCACGAGATGTCCCTAGCTGTCCTTGGGGGAAATTTGTTGGCTCCATAAGTAGATCCTTGTAAAGCAATCATTCGAGCCGTGGTATCGTTCGAGGTAGCAGGCTTATCGTCAGAAAAGCCTCGCAGAGTCGGGACTGGCTCTAGAATCCTTGAGGGCGCAAAATGCTTGCAGATGAGTCAAATTTCGATGAAGCGTCTGCCCATCCAAGGCCGTCGGGATCGAACCGACGATAGCGATCCCGATAGCGATAGCGATAGCGATAGCGATCCCCATGGCATGACTCGTCAGTCTGAGGCGAAGCCTCGCTAGACTTGGGGCAGCATCGGATCTTGGGTCCAAGAGCGGGACGAAGCCAGTCGGAAGCTGACGCCAGGGTTCGGCTGCAAGTCAGGGACTTCTGGTAAGACGCCCATCCGGCGCCCTCTAGCCGGATTCGCGAGTTCAGGATTCGAGTACGGGGTATCCGAGCTGCCCCAGCTTCAAGCGCACTGGGCGCGCTAAGATTTCGGCGCAGCTTAGTCACGAGGGGCAAGGCAGCCACTTGGCGCCGCTCCGACGATCCAATGCCATCCGCCGTGCGAGGTCGTGCGGGCGCTTCTGTCATTGGCGATGCCACAGCAATCTAACGAAACCGTCTCATCCGCTTTGTCCGTGCCATGGCGCTGGACGCCGGATGAAGCCGAAAGGAGAGACAGGCAATGATCAAACCCGTGGGCTCAGATGTCCTAAAACCCCTCTTTGTCTACGACGCGGATCGGCATCACGCGCTGATGCATGAGGCCGAGTCGCTGCCACAGGTCCTGCTCAGCTCGCAGGCGGCCGCTAACGCGGTCATGATGGGGGGAGGCTACTTCAGTCCCTTGCCAGGTTTCATGAATCTGGCCGATGCGCTCAGTGTCGCTGAGACCATGCGCATGACGAATGGCCAGTTCTTTCCGGTGCCGGTGCTCTGTCTCCTCGAGGACGTGAGTGCGATCGAGGGTGCGAAGCGAATCGCGCTGCGTGACCCGAACGTGGAGGGGCATCCGGTCCTGGCGATCATGGACGTCGAGATGATCGAAGAGGTCTCGGACGCTCAGATGGCGACCATGACAGAAAAGGTCTACCGCACCCTGGACGCTGAGCATCCAGGCGTCGCAACCTTCAATGGACAAGGACGCTTCGCGGTGTCTGGGCCTATCGAAGTCCTTAGCTTCTCCTATTTTCAGGCGGATTTTCCGGATACCTTTCGCACTGCGGTCGAGATCCGCAATGAGATCGCCGAGCGGGGCTGGAAGCGCGTGGTCGCCTTTCAGACGCGCAATCCGATGCATCTGGCGCACGAAGAGTTGTGCCACATGGCCATGGATCGGCTCGACTGCGACGGCCTGGTCATTCACATGCTGCTCGGCAAACTGAAGCCAGGCGACATTCCGGCGCCCGTGCGCGATGCCGCCATCCGCAAGATGGTCGAACTCTACTTCGCGCCGAACAGCGCCATGGTGACGGGGTACGGCTTCGATATGCTCTATGCTGGGCCGCGCGAAGCCGTGCTCCATGCCTATTTCCGGCAGAACATGGGGGCGACCCATTTCATCATCGGGCGCGATCACGCTGGTGTCGGGGACTACTATGGCGCCTTCGATGCGCAGACCATTTTTGACGAGGAAGTTCCCGCGGGCGTGCTCGACATCGAGATCTTCAAGGCCGACCACACGGCCTACTCCAAGAAGCTCAATCGGGTGGTCATGATGTGCGAGGCGCCAGACCACACGAAGGAGGACTTCGTCCTGCTCTCTGGCACCAAGGTGCGCGAGATGCTGGGGAGCGGCATCGCCCCGCCGCCAGAGTTCTCACGGCCAGAGGTGGCTCAAATCCTCATGGATTACTACAAATCATCGCAGTAACCCGCTGAGCTAGAAAGCTCAATAAGCCTGCCGTGACCGCGTTACGGCAGGCTTATTCATTTTGGCTCAACGCAAGTTCTTCTTGTACGAGGGGACGACAGCGTTCCGTGCCTTCGAGAAATTGGCGAACTCCATGGTGACGCTTGCCAGCTCGACTCCTGAGAAGTCGGCATTGCTCACATCCGCGCGGTGCAGGATGGCGCCACCGAGGATGGCGTTGGTGAGATCCACATCGGTCAGATTGGCGTGCCTGAAGTTGGTGTCCTGAGCAGAGACGCTGCGCATCTTGGCGCCGCTCAGATCGGCTCCCTCGAAGTTGGCCAGGTTGATGACAGTGAAGCCGTCGGGAGTCTTGGAGGCGAGATCTGCCTCGTGCAGGCTAGCTCGCACCAGATTCGCGTCGTTCAGATGGCAGTCGCGAAGATCGGCGTGGCAGAGATTGGCTTCGCGCAGATTGGCCTTGATGAAAAGCGCCTTAGCGGCGGTCACGTGGCAGAGGTTGCTGCCAAGAAAATCCGTGCCGCGCAGATCCGCGCGGCTTAGATTTGCCCCCTTGAGATTTGCGTAGCGGACCTCCGCGCCGCGCAGATCCGCACCCACGAGTTTGGCTTTCTCGAGATTCGCGCCGGTCAGCATGGCCGAGCGTGATGGATGCTCGTCACCCAGTCGGGCGCGGGAGAGATTCGCGCCGGATAGATCGGCGTCCTTGAGGTGGGCGCCGATGAGGGTGGCGTCGACCAGAATGGCGTTGCTCAGGCAGGCGCCGTTCAGGTCGCTCGAGGTCAAGTTGGCGCCCGTGAGGTCCGCGCCTCGCAGGTCAGCGCCGTTAAGGGTCATGTCTCTGAGATCCGCACCCACGAGTGAATCGGCGTCGATGGTTTCCAGGATCTCGCCCGTCTCGCGATCTTTGATCTCTAACATTGCGCGTGTCCTCTGGGATGACGGCCGCAGTTTTCTTATCGAAGCCGTGCTTGCGACGGTATCATTCGGTCGTGATCGCATCTGCTTCGGAGGGACGGCCCAGGTTCCTCCTACGACAAGTCTAGCTCTCGCCAATGGATTCGGCCCGAGAACCAGGGTATTGCTCTCCGAAGCCTGCGGGATCTTCAATAAGAACGAACCATAATCAGCCACGCGAAGGAGTCGATTCATGAAGCTTGAGACCCTGGCCATTCATGCCGGATTCGCCCCAGATCCAACGACCAAGTCGGTCGCCACGCCCATCTATCAGACCACCAGCTACGCCTTCGATGACACCCAGCACGGCGCGGATCTCTTCGATCTCAAGGTGCCGGGGAATATCTACACCCGCATCATGAATCCGACCAGCGACGTGCTGGAGCAGCGCGTTGCTGCCATGGAGGGTGGGGTTGGCGGTCTTGCGCTAGCCTCCGGAATGGCTGCGGTGACCTACTCGATCTTCACCATCGCCAAAGCGGGCGACAACATCATCGCGGTCTCGACCCTCTACGGCGGCAGCTACAACCTCTTCGCGCACACCTTGCCGCGTCTGGGGATCGAGGTGCGTTTCGCGGCGCCCAATGATATCGAGGGCATGGCCGCGCAGATCGACGCGAGCACCAAGGCGGTGTTCTGCGAGTCGATCGGCAACCCGGCCGGCAATGTCGCGGATATCCAGGCGATTGCCGATATGGCGCATGCGCATGGCGTGCCCCTGATCGTCGACAACACGGTGCCCAGCCCCTATCTTTGCCGCCCCTTCGAGCATGGCGGAGACATCGTGGTGCACGCCCTGACCAAGTACATGGGCGGACACGGCACCACCATCGGCGGGCTCTTGGTGGATTCGGGCAAGTTTCCCTGGGCCGATCATGCCGAGCGCTTCTCCATGCTCACCGAGCCGGATGTGTCCTACCACGGTGTCGTCTATACGGAGGCGCTGGGAGCGGCGGCCTATATCGCGCGGGCGCGCGTGGTGCCGCTGCGCAACATGGGCGCGGCGATTTCGCCCTTCAACAGCTTCCTGATCTTGCAGGGGATCGAGACCCTTCCCGTGCGCATGGATCGGCACTGCGAGAACGCCGTGGCGGTCGCCAATTTCCTCAAGGAGCATGAGAAGGTCGAGTGGGTGCGCTATGCCGGCCTCCCGGATAGCCCGGACTACCCCTTGGTCCAGAAGTACATGGACGGCGCCAAGGCAAGCGCCATCTTGTCCTTTGGGATCAAGGGCGGGCGCGAGGCGGGTGCTCAGTTCATCGACGCACTCAAACTCGCCGTGCGTCTGGTCAACATCGGGGACGCCAAGACGCTGGCCTGCCATCCGGCAACGACGACCCATCGCCAGTTGTCACCTGAGGAACTGACCCGTGCCGGGGTCTCGGAAGACCTCATTCGGTTGTCGATCGGCATCGAGCACATCGACGACATCATCGAAGACTTGGACCAGGCATTGTCTGCGGCAGGCTAGGCTTGGGCGTCGGGAATGCGAGTGGTGAAGTGCTGAGTCCCATCTCGGGTCCTTGTGCGCGGCGCGCCTTGGAAGGCCCTGTGGCGGTTGTCCGATGAATCGCTCCATCACGCTCTTTCCGCTGTTGGCGCTCATCGGTGTCGCCATCGCCCTTGGGATGCCGGAGTGGCTGGTTGGTCTCAAGCCGGCCATCGTGCCGCTCCTTGGGGTGGTGATGTTCGGGATGGGCATCACCCTGACGCTGGACGACTTCGCCAGCGTGACGCGGCGGCCGGGTATCATCCTGCTCGGCATGGCGCTGCAGTATGGCGTCATGCCGCTTGCGGGCTGGCTGATCGGCTTGAGTCTTGGCCTGCCGTCGGCCTTGCTCGTAGGCTTCGTGCTGCTCGGCGCCAGTCCTGGCGGCACGGCCTCGAATGTCATCTGCTACCTGGCCCGCGGCGATGTTGCCCTGTCGATCACGCTGACCACGGTCTCGACCCTGGCGGCCGTGCTCTTGACCCCGGCCTTGACCTGGCTCTATGTCGGCGAGCGCGTCCCGGTGCCGGCCCTGGATATGCTGATCTCGATCGCCAAGATCATCCTCGCACCAGTCGCCTTGGGGCTCTTGATCAATCGCTTCCTTGGCGCCCGGCTCGAGCGCGCGAAGCAGGTCTTTCCCCTGGTCTCGATGGCCGCCATCCTTGTCATCATTGCGATTATCGTGGCGCTGAACCACAGCAGCCTGGTCGAAGTTGGGCGCTTGGTCCTGCTGGCGGTGGTGTTGCATAACGCCGTCGGTCTGCTCTCTGGCTATTGGGCCGCGCGGGCGCTAGGTCAGGACAGACGCAGCGCTCGCACTCTGGCCATCGAGGTCGGCATGCAGAACTCTGGCTTGGCCGTGGCGCTCGCGGTCAAATACTTCTCCGCGGCCTCGGCCTTGCCAGGCGCGCTCTTCTCGGTCTGGCACAACCTTTCAGGGGCGGCGCTCGCGAGCTGGTGGTCGCGACGGGATGCCGCTGATGAGCCTCGTTGACAGGGGCCCTTGAAGGCGCAGCTCGATCCGGCACCAGCTGGCATGAGCGTTTCCGGCAAGCGCCCAGGAGCCTGTCCGACTTAAGGAACTGTCCATCAACAACTTCCCCCCTTTCGCAAAGGGGGGCTAGGGGGGATTTCGGGCGGCATCGCTCGCATCGGGAAACAATTTATGGACACTTTCTAAGGATGAATCGGACAGACTCCTAGCGAGGCTTCGCCTCAGACCGACGAGTCATGCCATCAGGATCGCTATCGTCGGTTCGATACCGATACCGATACCGATACCGATACCGATACCGATAGCGACGGCCTTGGATGGTCGGACGCTTCATCGAAATTTGACTCATCTGCAAGCATTTTGCGCCCTCAAGCATTCTAAAGACGGTCGCTCAGGTCACGGACGCAGAATCCACTCCAGGGGCCGGAGACCTTCTTGCCGAGCCCCATGACCTTGAAGCGCTCGCCCATGGCCGTCGGCAGCAGGAGTTGCTTGACGCCTTGAGCGAGATCGAGACTCTCCTCGGCGTCGGCAAGGATGTGATCGATGCCGCAGCCGATGAGGAAGTTGGCCTGTGTCGTGAAGCCCTCCAGTTCCAGGCCGGCAGCCGCTCCGGCCTCGACAACCGCAGTGAAGTCGACGTGCGCCGTGATGTCTTGCAGGCCCAAGCGCCTGTAGGGATCGTCATGGGCTTGGTGGCGGTAGTGACACATCAAGGTGCCCATGTGCCTGTCTGCCTGATAGTAGGCCGATCGGGGGTAGCCGTAGTCAATGAGGAGCACCAGGCCGGCCGTCAGGGAGTCGGCGAGTGCCTTCATCCAAGGCGCGAGGCGCAGATTGACCTCTGAGCTGTAGCCGTGCGCGCAGGCCAGCCCCTCGGACTGCAAGGCTGCAACCGCCGCGGTTAGGCCGGGCGAGCGAGGGGGCGCGGTGATTTCGGTGAGCCTTTCCCCCGCGTTGCTCACGAAGACTTCCAAAATCGTGCCGGCGGGACCAACTTGGAAACGATGTACCGGCATGGCATCAAGCACTTCGTTCGCGACCACGGCACCGCGCAGGTCCCTTGGGAGATCAACCAGCCATTCGCAGCGCTCGGCAAGCTGGGGGATTTCGGCGCGAAGGAGCGCACGCTGTCGCGCTTGGAGATCTGGGCTGGGCTCGAGAATTCGGTAGCGATGGGGTAGGGTGCCGATCTGTTCGAGATGGGCGAGGATGTGGACGGCGAGCGCGCCGCTCCCGGCCCCGATCTCAAAGACATCGCCGCCGCCAAGTTCTTGCAAGACCTCGGCGCACTGGTTCCCGACGCAACGCCCGAAGAGGGCAGAGACCTCGGGGGCCGTCACGAAATCGCCCGCTGCTCCAAGCTTTTGCGCGCCGGCGACATAGTAGCCGAGCCCAGGTGCGTAGAGCGCCAGCTCCATGAAGCGATCGAAGGGGAGCAGGCCACCGGCTGCGGTGATCTCGCCGCGAATCCGCTCATTCAGTCGAGCGCTGATCTCGGCTTGGATGTCGGGTTCCGACGCTTCTGGTGCGGCATGTTGATTGCTCATGAGCGACCTCAAGTGGGCGGCAGACCTGAACGCCTGGTCTTGCTTGCCTGGTTGGCATCGCAGACCCAGCTGCCTCGAAGCTGCGCCATGCTCTGCTGAAAAGACTAAGAGAGACGAGCCTTTGCAGATGACCGACGATAACAAAGCCATGATTCATAAGGGCGCGGCACACAGCTCGCCTTACCCTGTAAGTCGACTAGCGCCGTCCTTCGACACCGGCGAGCTGGCCGCCGAGGTTGCCAAGGCCGAGTCCATGCTCGGCGCGCGCACGGGCGCCAAGCTGCGCGTCATTGCCGACCAGATCCGACACCTGCAGGAGGAGGCCCGCAAGGTGCTTTCCGATGCGCGCGAGGAGCAGGTTCTGGCGCATGCTGAATGCGCCTTCAAGCGCATCCCTGGGAAAACCTATCACCTCTACCGGCGCGCCAATGGCCGGCCCTTCTTCTCGATGCTCTCGCCGGATGACTGGGGTGGCCGGAGTCCGCATGCGTTTCTGGGATCCTACCGTCTCGAGGTCGATTATTCCTGGACCCCGGCCGAGCACGCGAGCCGAGAAGAGGATACGAGCGCCTTGGTCGACCAGCTGCTGCGCATCGGCGGACTGTCCTCCGAGACGTGAGTCATTGTCAGGCTTAGAAAGTGTCCATCAACAACTTCCCCCCTTTCGCAAAGGGGGGCTAGGGGGGATTTCGGACGGGATCACTCACATCGGGAAACAATTGATGAGCGCTTTCTTAGCCGCAAGCTGGGTCGCCGCACCGCGCTATTGCGCCCTCGATTGCTGCTGACCTGGGCCGTTCGCCACGCTCGATCAGGACCCCGACGTCGACGCCTTCGCCGACCGCGCCCGGCTTGTTGAGACTGAGGCGAACCCAGGGCACGCCGAATTCAGCGATCAGGATAGCCGCACATCGCTCCGCCAGCGTCTCCACCAGCTCGAATTGGTTCGATGAGACCTCTTGGGTCAGGCGCTTGGTTACGGCGTCATAGTCGAGGGCGTCCTCGATGCGATCCGTAGCGGCCGCTGCGGCGACGTCGCTGGCCATTTCCAGGTCGAGAATGACCGGGCGGCGAAGCTGCTTCTCCCAATCGTGAATACCGATGGTCGTTTCGATGCTTAGACCGCGGATGTAGACGATGTCCATGCTGAGCCCCCATGGCGTAGATCGGTGCCTTGGCCTATCTTGACCTGAACCGGCTTCGCGGGTCCAATGGCAGCCCATGATTACAGCCATTCTCCTCATCATCGTCGCCTACCTGCTGGGCTCGGTCTCAAGCGCCATCATCGTCTGCCGACTCATGGGGCTGCCAGATCCGCGTACTCAGGGCTCCAATAACCCAGGTGCCACCAATGTCATGCGCATCGGCGGCAAGAAGCCGGCTGCCATTACGCTCCTTGGGGACAGTCTCAAAGGGCTGATTCCCATGCTGGTGGGGCATGCGCTCGGCGTCGGCCCGGGCGTCCTGGCCGGGATCGGCCTCGCAGCCTTTATCGGCCACCTCTACCCGGTCTTCTTCGGCTTTCGCGGTGGCAAGGGTGTCGCGACCGCGCTGGGTGTTCAGTTCGGGCTCTACTGGCCGATTGGTCTTTGTGTCGCTGCCGTCTGGCTCTTCGTGGCCAAGGTGCTGAAGATCTCATCGCTCTCCGGACTCATCTCCATGGCCCTCGCGCCCGGTTTCGTCTGGCTCTTTTGGCCGGAGAAACCGCTCATCGGCATGCAGCTCATCATCACCGGTCTCCTCATCTGGCGTCACCGCAGCAACATTCGCAATCTACTGAGTGGTACTGAGGACCGTATCGCAGCCAAGGCGGATTGAGACGGGTCACCCAATGGGTGCGCGGTTAGAGCAGGTGTCGCTGCGGCTGCGCGCAGCAGGCATGGGCCAGCAGAAGAGGCAGGCGACGCGGATCGCGATCAGGCCGATTCGATCCTAGCGGCAAGTGCCGCAGTGCTTCTGGGGTAGCCCAGGCGGCGCCTTGCTCCTAAACAATGGCATCCCAATGATCGTCATCGCAAAGTGCTCTCAGTGCTTGAGGTGTCTATGAGTGGCTCAGAAGGCGTGCGGCCACCGACTCAAGGGCATGACAATCTCGAGTCGAGCGAGCTGAGGGCGCTCGACAGGGAGGCGCTCGAGGCGCAGTTCCAGCAACTCATGGCCTCGCTGGATGCGGCGCGCGATGCAAGTGATGCGCAGCGCTGCTTGATGCTCGCCTTGCGCACTCATAAGGCGGAGCTTGAGGTCCAAAGCCGTGCCTTGCGCGATGCCCAGGACGCCCTGCGGGTCTCGCGCGACCACTATGCAAGGCTTTTCGATGAGGCGCCGGTGGGCTACGTCGTCTTGAATCGGCGCGGCCTCATTCGCGGGACCAATCTGACCGCCGCAGTCCTGCTCGGTCAGTCGAAGGCGCAGCTCGAGGGCCGCCAATTCCTGAGCTTCATTGACGCGGAGCAGAGGCGGGCTTTCGTCGAGCATTTGCGCAAGGTGTTCGATGCCTCCCAGTCGCCGCCGCTAGCCTGCGATCTGGTCCTACACATGCGCGATCCGGTACCGATTCGCGTTGCGCGGCTTTGCTCGATCCGCCGCGACAGCGTTGCGGGTCCGGAGTGCCTCAGCGTGATGCTCGACATGACGGCGGAGCACGACTCTGAGCATCAGCGCCTCGCCGGCGATCGTCTGCGTCAGTCGGTGCTGAATGCCTTGCCGTCCCAGATCGCCGTGCTGGATCAGGATGGACAACTGCTCACGACCAATCGCGCTTGGCAAGGGTTCGCGAACAGGCAGGGCGTTTGCGATTCGCTCCGCCAGGCGCTCGGTCTCAATCCAGAGGGTGCCTGCACTTGGCAGGGCGATCAGCCGAGCGACGAGGTCTTGAGCGCGGCTAGGGGCATCCGCGATGTCATTCAGCGCAAGCGTCTGGCGTTCAGCCTCGAGCATCCTTGTGAAACTCCCGAGGGGCTGCGCTGGTTCCTGATGCGGGTGCTGCCGCTCGAGGGCGATCAGGACGGGGCCGTGGTCTCCTATACGGATATTACCGAGCGGCGCCTCGCGGAAGAGGAGGCGCGGCGTGCGCGGGACGCGCTGGCCCAGGTCGCGCGACTGAACGCGGTCGGCATCCTCGCGTCATCGCTCATCCACGAACTCGTTCAGCCGCTGAGTTCTGCCGGCTTCTACTGCAGCGCGGCGACCCAGTTGGCCCAGGGGCCGGCGGCAGATCCTGATCGGCTCGTCGAGGTGATTCGTCGCATTGACGACCAAGTGCATCGCGCCGGCGACATCATGGAGCGGCTACGCGCCTTTCTGCGCGGACGCAAGATGTACAAGGTTTCGGTCTCGCTCGATCAGGTCCTCAAGCGCGCCTTGGAACTCACCCTCTGGTTCGCGTCCGATCGCAAGGTCGAGCTGCGGCTGAATGCGCCGGAAGGCCTGCCGCTCATCGAGACGGACCCGGTGCAGATCGAGCAAGTGCTGGTCAACCTGATCTGCAACGGGATTCAGGCGATCGATGCTGCCAACTGCGCCAGACGCAAAGTGGTGCTGGACGTGATCGTCGGTAAGCGGGACATTGAGCTGGTCGTCCGGGATACCGGGCCCGGCTTGCCCGAGGGGCGTCACGAGGCCGTTTTCGATATCTTCGAGTCGACCAATGATTCGAGCCTGGGGCTCGGGCTCGCAATTAGCCGCGCCATTGCAGAGGGCCACGGCGGGCGCCTCTGGGCGGAACCCGCGCCGGCCGAGGGGGCAGTCTTCCATCTGATGCTGCCGATCACGCTGCACGACGACCTGATGGACTTCGACAGCAGCGCCTTGCTATGAACTCGACACCGCCTCTAGGTGATCCATCGGCCAGCGGGCACGCGGCTTAAAGACCAGCGGCTCGTGCTGACCGGCGCGCAGGCGCTGACATCCCGCGAAGGCGATCATGGCGCCATTGTCCGTGCACAGGGCTGGCTGAGGGTAGAAGGCCTCCCCGCCCTCGGCGGCGATGGCCGTGCTCATCCGCTCACGCAAGCGGCGATTGGCACTGACGCCCCCGGCGAGGATCAGGCGCTTTCGACCGGTTTCCCGAAGCGCGCGACGGCATTTGATCACCAGGGTGTCGACCACGGCTTCCTCGAACGCTCGGGCGATGTCCGCGCGGGCCTGGTCGGGGTCGGTGCTCTCGGCGAGTGCCGTCTTGATACTGTTGAGCGCAAAGGTCTTGAGCCCGCTGAAGCTGAAGTCGAGTCCAGGCCGGTCGGTCATTGGTCGCGGAAAACGAAAGCGCCCTGGATCTCCATGTTCGGCGAGCTTGGCGAGTTCAGGGCCGCCGGGGTAGGGCAGCTCCAACAGCTTGGCCGTCTTGTCAAATGCCTCTCCGGCGGCGTCGTCCAGCGACTCGCCAAGGATACGGTAGCGCCCGATTCCGGTGACGTCGACCAACTGAGTGTGGCCGCCCGAGACCAGTAAGGCGACGAAGGGCAGTTGTGGCGACGGCTCCTCCAGCAGGGGGGCCAGCAGATGGCCCTCCATGTGATGAACGCCGATGGCAGGAACCTTCCAGCCCCAGGCAAGGCTGCGGCCGATGGCGGACCCGACCAGCAAGGCTCCGATCAGCCCAGGCCCCGCCGTATAGGCGACGCCGTCGATGGATCCCTTGTCGAGGCCGGCTTCATCGAGCACTTGTCGGATCAGCGGAAGAGTCTTGCGAATGTGGTCGCGCGAGGCAAGCTCCGGGACGACACCGCCGTACGCCGCATGGATGTCTACTTGGCTGTAGACGGCGTGGGCCATCAAGCCTTGCTGGTCGTCGAAGATGGCGACGCCAGTCTCGTCGCAAGAGGTTTCGATGCCTAGTACGCGCATATCATCAATTGGGTCTCGGGCTCACTGCAGTTGGCATCATATTCCCTTTTGCAAGAAGCGTCTTCTCTGCGCTATACTGGGGGATCTTTTACCTTCCGTCCATATTAACCGGAGAAATCAAGGGATCGTCTATGCCCAGCGTTCGCGTCAAAGAAAATGAGCCGTTCGAGGTCGCCATGCGCCGTTTCAAGCGCTCCTGCGAGAAGGCAGGTGTGCTGGCGGAGGTTCGTCGCCGTGAGTTCTACGAGAAGCCCACGTCTGAACGGAAGCGCAAGAAGGCCGCCGCGGTCAAGCGTCATCAGAAGAAGCTGCAGCGCGAATCCCGTCGTTGGGAGCGTCCGTACTGATTGAGTCTTTGGTCTGCGCCAAAGATCCAGCCGAGCTTCTCCTTAAATTCTGTAGGAGGAGAAGCTGATCAAGTGTCATTCTGACATGCGATCGCCCTGCGACTCGAAGACGCACTTTCCGAGTCGCTGAAGTCTTCCTAGGCTTTGAAGAGACGGCCTAACGCCGGTAATCGACCGCGTGTAAGGCCGTCTGTCGTTATAGATTCGCAAGAATCCTCAATCACGCCTCTCAAGTCATGCTGAAACAGCAAATCCAAACCGACATGAAGGCTGCGATGAAGGCGGGCGAAAAGGATAAGCTCGGCGTCATCCGGCTGATCATGGCCGCCATCAAGCAGCGCGAAGTCGACGAGCGGATCGAGCTTGATGACGCGCAAGTGCTGGCCGTGCTCGACAAGATGGTCAAGCAGCGTCGCGACTCCATCACCCAGTACGATGACGCGGGCCGCACCGACCTGGCCGACGTCGAGCGTTTTGAAGTCGGCGTCATCCAGGGCTATCTGCCGGAGGCACTGTCCGAAGCTGAGATCAGCGCCCTGATCGAGGCGGCTGTCGCTGAGACTGGCGCATCTGCGGTTCGCGATATGGGCAAGGTCATGGGCGTGCTGCGACCCAAGGTCCAGGGGCGCGCTGACATGGGTGCCGTGAGCGCATTGGTCAAACAGCGTCTCGGGGGCTGAGCCGCCTTCAGACGTTGCCGCTTGCGCCTTCAATGGCAGGCAGAATCCCTCCAGAGTTCATCGACGACCTTCTGACGCGAACCGACATCGTTGAGCTGATCGGGTCGCGCCTTCAGCTTCGCAAGGCGGGAAAGGACTTCCAGGCACGCTGTCCCTTCCACGACGAGAAAACGCCTTCCTTCACGGTTAGTCCTGATAAGCAGTTCTACCACTGCTTCGGGTGCGGGGCGCACGGCAGCGCCATTGGCTTTCTCATGGAGTACGACCACCTCGCCTTTCCCGAGGCGGTCGAAGAGCTTGCGCGGCAGGCGGGGCTCGAGCTGCCGTCTCGCGGCGAAACACCCATCAAGACGCCCAGTCATGCGCCGCTCTACGAGCTAATGGAGCGGGCAGCCGCGCTCTATCGTCGTCAGTTGCGAGAGCATCCGCAGGCAAATCGCGCCGTGGAGTATCTCAAGCAGCGAGGGCTCAGCGGCGAGATCGCCGGGGATTTCGGCTTGGGCTATGCGCCCCCGGGCCGCGATTTCATCCTGGGGCAACTCGGGCGCACCGCCGCTGAGCAGGGTCAGCTTCTCGCCTGCGGGCTCATCGCCGAGCAAGAAGGTCGGCGCTACGACCGCTTTCGCGACCGTATCATCTTTCCGATCCGTGAGCGTCGCGGTCGAGTCGTTGCCTTTGGGGGCAGGCTGCTCGGCGACGGTAAGCCGAAATACCTCAACTCGCCCGAGACCCCCATCTTTCACAAGGGGCGTGAACTCTACGGGCTCTTCGAAGCACTAAAGCGCACGCGCAAGATCGAATCGCTCGTTATCGTCGAGGGCTACATGGATGTCATCGCCCTCGCTCAGTACGGCATGACGAGCGCGGTCGCAACCCTAGGAACCGCGACCACGGCAGATCACCTCCAGCAACTGCACAAATCCGCGCCAGAGATCGTCTTCTGCTTCGACGGTGATCGCGCGGGTCGGGATGCCGCTTGGAAGGCGCTGCAGACGGCGCTTCCGCTGGCGGCCGGACATCAGTTGATTCGATTTCTTTTTCTGCCCGATGGCGAGGATCCGGACACACTGATTCGGCGTCTTGGTCGCGATGGCTTCGCGGAGCTTGTCGCGAAAGGCCGATCCTTGTCTGACTTCCTCTTCGACCATCTCGCCGAGGAGGGCGATATGGCGAGCAGCGACGGCAGGAAGCGCATTGCCAGTCTGGCGCGCGAACTCATCGATAAGATGCCAGCGGGAATTTACCGCGACCTTGCGCTTGGGCGGATGGCTAAGCTCGAGGGCTTGCCGTCGGGGGCTGTGGCGCGCCCGCAGCGAAGAAGTCGAGGGCGCGGCCCTCAGAAGTCGCTTCCGGTGCCGCTCAGCCTGGTCGCAAAGGCGATTGCCCTGCTGCTCGACAATCCACAGCTCGCGGGCTTGGTGAGCCAACAGGACGACCGATGGCGGCGCTCGACCAGTCCAGGTGCAGATATCCTGGTGCAGCTGCTGGATATGCTCGCCGAGCGACCAGATATCGGCAAGGCGGCGCTCTTGGAGCGATGGCGAGACCACCCACATTTCAACTATCTACAGCAGATCAGCGTTCATCCCTTTTTGGCTGATATTGCCGAGGAAGACCTTGGGGCGGAGTTTTGCGGTGCCATCAGTCGTCTCAACGAGGAGACGCGCAAGATCGAATGGCGGAACGCCTTCAATCAGCGCAGCGTCACCGCATGGTCGGATGAAGAGCGCGCTCGCCTCATGCAACAAGCCGAGGCAGCCCGGGCTCGCCGCGACGAGTTGCCTTGAAGAGATGAGCCGCCTTGAAGAGCTGGACTGCCTTGAAGAGATGGACTGCCTTGACCTGATGGGTTGCCGTGAAGTGATGATCTGACTGGAATTCCCCATGATTTCGTCTATCTATTCTCTGTGGGTAGCATCTCTCTGTGGGCAACATCCACGATTGCTAAGAGGGACCGCTCCTCAGTCCGAAACCCAAGGGTCGTCGCGATTTCTAGAGACGCCTCGTTAGCGTTATGCTATAGTTAAAAGTTAACTTCCGAGTCGCCTTCCGCAGCACTGAGTCAAGGTATCTCATGGATCAAGAACAGCAGCAGTCTCAACTGAAGCAACTCATCGCCAAGGGCAAGGAGCAGGGTTATCTGACCTACACAGAGGTCAACGACCATCTGCCGCCCGGTATCGTCGAGACTGATCAGATCGAAGACATCGTTCGCATGATCAACGACATGGGGATCATGGTTCAGGAGGTCGCGCCGGATGTCGTCGATCAAACCTTGAGCGACAATGCGGTCTCTGATGACGAGGCGGCGGAGGCCGCAGCGGCGGCCTTGGCGACGGTTGACAGCGAATTTGGCCGCACGACGGATCCGGTGCGCATGTACATGCGCGAGATGGGCACCGTCGAGCTGTTGACACGGGAAGGTGAGCTGCTGATCGCCAAGCGGATCGAGGACGGGCTTAACCAAGTCCTCTCCGCGCTCTCGGTCTACCCGCGCTCGATCGAGAAGCTGATCGAGATGTTCGACCGCGTCGAACGCGAAGAGACACGTCTGACCGACGTCATCTCCGGTTTCAACGACGCCGATGATGACCAGACGGTCGTGACTCCTGCGCCTCGGCCTGCAGCGCCCGAGCCCGCGAAGACCGAAATGGCGGCTGACGCCGAGTCTGATGACGACGACGACGATGACGAGGAAGACACCGCCGCCGAAGTCGACACCGGGCCGGATCCCGAGGATGCTGCACGCCGCGCCAATCTGCTCCGCGAGCGTTATAGCGTGCTCAAGGCCGCGTTGGAGGAGTACGGTCGCGACGACGAGCGTTCCCGTGAGGCCATGACCGCAGTGTCCGAGGTCTTTCTAGAATTCAAGCTGGTTGCCCCTGTTTTCCAGGAGCTTGCCGAACTGCTGCGCGGAACCATCGCGCGCATTCGTAGTCAGGAGCGCCTCATCATGGGGCTCTGTGTCGACCAGGCAGGCATGCCGCGCCGGGATTTCATCGAAACCTTTCCGGAAAACGAGACCAATTCGGACTGGCTGGACCAGCAGCTGGAGAGCGGCAAGCCCTATGCTGCCCGTTTGCTCGACACGGCGAGCGATATCCGTCGTGCACAGCGCAAGCTGAGGGAAGTCGAGAAAGAGAACATCCTCACCATCTGTGAGATCAAAGAAGTCAACCGCAAGATGTCGATCGGCGAGGCCAAGGCCCGTCGCGCCAAGAAGGAGATGGTCGAGGCCAACCTGCGTCTGGTGATCTCCATCGCTAAGAAATACACCAATCGCGGGCTGCAGTTCCTCGATCTCATCCAAGAAGGCAACATCGGCCTCATGAAGGCCGTGGATAAGTTCGAGTATCGTCGCGGCTACAAATTCTCGACCTATGCGACCTGGTGGATCCGCCAGGCCATCACGCGCTCAATCGCCGACCAGGCACGCACCATTCGCATCCCGGTCCACATGATCGAGACCATCAACAAGCTCAATCGGATCTCGCGGCAGATGATCCAAGAGATGGGCCGCGAGGCAACCCCGGAAGAGCTTTCCGAGCGCATGGAAATGCCCGAGGACAAGGTCCGCAAGGTCCTCAAGATTGCCAAGGAGCCGATCTCCATGGAGACCCCGATCGGCGACGACGAGGATTCGCATCTCGGCGATTTCATCGAAGATGCCTGTGTCATTTCACCCGTTGATTCGGCGACCGCCGAAGGACTGCGCGAAGCGACCCAAAACATGCTGGCAAGCCTGACCTCTCGCGAGGCGAAAGTCTTGCGGATGCGCTTCGGCATCGACATGAATACCGACCATACGCTCGAGGAAGTCGGCAAACAGTTCGACGTCACGCGCGAGCGTATCCGACAGATCGAAGCCAAGGCGCTGCGCAAACTGCGCCACCCAACCCGCTCTGAAAAGCTCCGCAGCTTCCTCGACAACGACTGAGCGGAGCACCTTCGCGCCAGGGTCAGGGGCATGGTCGGAAGCGGCATCTTGCGCCTTGGGTGCGGATGCTCCGCTAAGAAAGCGTCCATCAACAACTTTCCCCCTTTTGCAAAGGTGGCTAGGGGTGATTTCGGGCGGCATCGCTCGCATCGGGAAACGCATGGTCGGAAGCGGCATCTTGCGCCTTGGGTGCGGATGCCTGCTAAGAAAGCGTCCATCAACAACTTCCCCCCTTTTGCAAAGGGGGGCTAGGGGTGATTTCGGGCGGCATCGCTCGCATCGGGAAACGCATGGTCGGAAGCGGCATCTTGCGCCTTGGGTGCAGATGCTCCGCTAAGAAAGCGTCCATCAACAACTTCCCCCCTTTCGCAAAGGGGGGGCTTGGGGGGGGATTTCGGGCGGCATCGCTCGCATCGGGAAACAATTGATGGACACTTGCAACGATCAGCGTCACGCACAAGGTCTTCAGGCCAAAGGCCACCTTCGCCGAGCGCCGAACCGCTGAGCCACCCAAGCGGTTTGCGCGCTGATCTCGAGGCGGCAATCTCTGACCTCGCCGGGCAGTTCGATACGGACGGCATTCTCGCCTTGCGCGGCGGCGAACTTATGGCCATCGGCGAGGCCGAGCCGCTTGAGCGCTCGAATCGACGCATCGGCACGGACCTCAAGTCAGCGCTGGATGCCCTGGTGTGCACCGCTGACGAGAACAGCGCCCGCGCGCCGTCCCGGTCATGGGCGAATCTGTCCTCCAGAGCACCCTCCTCTTCGTTGTGGTCTCAGTGGCCGCAGTGCTCATCTCAACCCTGCTGTCTGAACGCTGGGTCGTGCGCGACCTTAGTCTGAAGCTTCTGGCTGCGACCGTCTCAAGCCGTCTTCCTCTTTGTCAGACATCACGTTGTCAGACATCACTTCGAAAGTGTCCATCAACAACTTCCCCCCTTTCGCAAAGGGGGGCTAGGGGGGATTTCGGGCGGCATCGCTCGCAGCGGGAAATAATTGATGGGCGCTCTCTTAGTCCGACATCAGATGCGTCGTGAGTAGTAAGGCGATTGCCGGAAACTCGCATGCAGCTGGTGCCGGATCGAGGTTTGCCTTCAAGGGACAGCGGCGGGAGCATCGCCGGACTCTGTGACCGCTGGTGCGACAAGAAAGAGGTGCCGCGAGACCAGTCAGCGGGTATGAGCTTCGACAGAAATCGCCTAACATCAGTGCATCCCTTTTTCGTGCCGCTCACGCGGTGTACGGCGTCCGTCGCGATCAGCGTCGGATGTTTCCTCTTCCCGCGACCCGCGCGCCATTCCTCCAATAAGGTAGCCATGAAAGCCCCCAAACGTCTCGAGCCCTTGATCCAGGAAGGCCTGGTCGACGAAGTCCTCTATGCGCTCAAGAGCGGCAAGGAAGCGGCGGTCTATGTCGTGCGCTCCGAAGGGGTCGTGCGCTGCGCCAAGGTCTATAAGGAGGCGAGTCAACGCGGCTTTCACAAACAGGCGCAGTATCGGGAAGGGCGCCAGGTGCGCAATAGCCGCAAAGCGCGGGCGATGGCAAAGAGTTCAAGGTATGGACGCCGGGAGCAAGAGGATGTGTGGCAAAACACCGAGGTCGACGCACTCTATCGTCTGGCCGCGGCTGGGGTACGCGTGCCGCAGCCTTACCAATTTGTCGATGGCGTCTTGCTGATGCAGCTGATCACCGATGAGGAGGGCGACGCCGCGCCGCGTCTGGATGATGTGGAACTGACCGCCGATCAGGCCCGCGCCTATCACGCCTCACTGATCGCCGATGTCGTGAAGATGCTGTGCATCGGGCTGGTGCATGGCGACCTGTCCGAATTCAACGTGCTTGTAGATGCGCAAGGCCCAGTGATCATCGATCTTCCGCAGGCGGTGGATGCGGCGGCGAACAATCATGCCCCTTGGATGTTGGCGCGCGATGTCAACAATCTGGCGGCCTATTTCGGGCAGTTTGCGCCTGAGCTGCTTACGACCAGCTACGCCCAGGAAATCTGGCACCTCTATGAACACGGCCATCTGACGCCGGATGTGGCCCTCACGGGCCATTTCAAAGGCCAGCATCGGACGGTCGATCTCGACGCGATCCTAAACGAGATCCATGAGGCCGAGGTGGAGGCCATGCAGCGCAAGCTGGCTGTCGAATAGCACCCGGTCGAGCCGACGCAGGAGGCCCCATCGCCCTTGGCTTTGCCGCCGACCACGCCTCGCGAGCAAATCGCCTTGGATCTGGTCTGCGCGCGCTGCTAGGCTAGGCTGTGTCTTGCATGCAGGATCCATAACGCATTGGCGCCATTGACCTATAAGGATCCGAAAACGACCGAGCACTGAAAATCGGATTGACTCACGGAGGTGTCCGTGTCTGTTGGAAAAGGCTTTCTTACTTGGCTCATGGCGCCGCTGGTGGCGACAAGCATTCAGGCAGCCGACCCGCAGACGCCCGTGCTGGTAGGGCTGGACGCGGAGTTTGGCCATCGCACCAGTACCTCGGCGCAGGCGATTCAGCAGGGGATGGAAATCGCCATCGCGGAGATCAACGCCGCCGGCGGGGTCCTCGGCGGACGGCCGCTTGAGCTGGTGACGCGAGACAATGGCTCGGTCACCGCGCGCGGTGTCGACGATCTGCGCGAGCTGGCGGCGCTGCCTGATATGGTCGCGGTCTTCGGCGGCAAGTTCAGTCCGATCTACGTCGAGAGTTTGCCCGTTGCGCACGAACTCGGCATTCCGCTCATGGATCCCTGGGGCGCGGCCGACATCATCACGGAGCACGACTATCGGCCGAGTTATACCTTTAGGCTCTCGCTGAAGGACTCTTCGGCCGCGCCGGTGATGCTGACGTTCGCCAAGAAGCACTACGGCGCCGAGCGGGTTGGCGTTCTGCTGCCGAACACGGCTTGGGGCCGCGGCAACCAGAAGGCCATCGCTGATTCGGCCGCTGGGGTCGGTGTCGAACTGGTCGGGGAGCAATGGTACAACTGGGGAAATCCGTCTTTCCTGCGTCACTATCTCGAGCTGTCGCACCGTGGTGCCCAGGCGCTTCTGCTCGTCGGCAATGAGCCGGAGGGCGCCCTATTGGTGAAGGAGTTGGCTGGCCTGCCGGAGTCCGAACGGCTGCCGGTCGTAAGCCACTGGGGCGTGACTGGTGGGGACTTCGTGAAGCTGGCAGGCGACGCACTAAGAGAGGTCAGGCTCGCCGTGGTGCAGACCTACAGCTTCATTGGCCGCTCTGACCCCATCGCGGAACGCGTCTTGAGCGCACTCCGCGAAGGTTATGGTGTTGCGGGGCCGGAGTTCGTGAAGAGCCCGGTTGGAGTGGCGCATGCCTATGATCTGACGCACTTGCTGGCGCGTGCCGTTGAGCGCGCGGGCAGCACGGACCGCGCCGCGATCAGGGACGCCCTGGAGCACCTGGGGCCCTATCAGGGACTGGTTCGCGACTACGAGCGCCCTTTCACTCCGGAGCGACATGACGCACTCTCGCCTGAAGACGTCTTCATGGCGGACTATAGGGAGGACGACCAGCTGATTCCCGTCGGTGATTGAGCGCCTCCCCGTCGTGAACGGCCACCAGGCACGCGCATAGGTGAAACGCCCTCGGCTCAAGCGCAGGGTGCAGCAGGCGGCGTTCGTCGTGGCCATGATGGTTGCCGCGGCGATTGGGGTCACTGAACTCACAGTGGCCCTTCACGATGTTCCGCGCTCTGCCCAGGAGGCCAACGAGACGGCGGTCCGCGTGTTCGGGACCTACCTGAGCGCGACGCTCGACAACCGCGTCGACGAGATCGTCCAGCTCGCGAGCAGCACGCTGGTCTGGACGGCACTGTCCGACTCGCGGGATCGGGACGCCTATCTGGCCCCTTTCCTGGAGGATCGGAACCGGGCGCTCCCAAACAGTCAGCTGGCGCTTCTCGATTACCGGGGCCGTTTCGTCGCGGGCGACCCAGGGCTGCTCAAGCTTGGGGACGCTGCGATCAAGGGGCTGGTGGATCGAGTGCTTGCGCAAAGCACCCCGGCGACCAGCCTCCTCCCGGCGCCAGACGGGCGTTTCTGGGT
Source organism: Thiorhodococcus mannitoliphagus (assembly GCF_010915725.1). Taxonomy (GTDB): domain Bacteria; phylum Pseudomonadota; class Gammaproteobacteria; order Chromatiales; family Chromatiaceae; genus Thiorhodococcus; species Thiorhodococcus mannitoliphagus. The sequence goes on along the minus strand of NZ_JAAIJR010000063.1, from coordinate 863 downwards.
TGGTGTGCCCATTGACTATCCCTACACCGACGATGTCATCGGTGTCTTGCTTGGGGCCATCGATCTGGAGGCGATGCTGGGCTCGGAGGTGGCCGAGGAACTGCGGGAACGTGGGGTGATCATTCGCGGCAGTGACAGGGAGTGGCGGTTGCGGGGCGAGCCTGATCGTCCCGGATTCGCGTCCGCGACCTATGAGATCCATCATCCTGATATTCCGGATCTCTACGATCTGCAGCTCGAGGTGCATTCCACGACAAGCCCTTGGCAGAGGCCCTTGCTGATTCGTGGTGCTGTCCTGGTACTGGTTTCGCTGACGCTCGCAACCCTTGTCTGGTGGCTCGCTGGCATGGTGGCCCGTCGCGTGAGCCGGCGGCTCGAGCGTCTTGCTGAGGTGATCGTCGAGAACCCGGACTGTGCGCCGGAGGATATTCCAGCCGATCCGCAAGGGGATGAGATCGCCGTGCTTGGCGATGCGCTGCGGCGCTCGCTGATCGACCACCGCAATGCGAAGGTCGAACTCGCTCAGCTGGCCTATTACGACAAGCTGACCGGCCTGATGAACCGGGCAAGGTTCGAGGAGCGCCTCGACGACGCCTTGAAGCGTGCTCAGCGTGCCGCTACCGAGATCGCCCTGCTGTTTGTCGACCTGGATCGCTTCAAGGCCGTCAACGACACCCTGGGGCACGAGACAGGTGACCTTCTGCTGCGTCAGGTCGCACGGCGCATCACCGATCGGGTCCGCAGCTCGGACGCGGTCTCCCGCCGCAGCGGCGACGAGTTCACACTGCAGAACTCCTGACTTGGCGCCAAATTCAATGCGACTGGATCGCCTCAAACACGAGGCGCAGCTCGGTACCGGGGTA
>NZ_JAAIJR010000062.1 GCF_010915725.1 Thiorhodococcus mannitoliphagus | reverse complement strand
TTCAGCCCACCCGGTTATCCCTCAACGCAAACGCGCGGGGGGCCGGCGCCCCCCCGGCTAGGGCGCCCCGGGCGGGGGGGGGCGCCGCTCCCACCGGTCGTGCGCTTGGACCAGACGATGATCGAGGCCGGGCTGAGGGAGGGCGCAATACCTGAATTTACAATGGCTTTCACACAAGTTCGATTTTCTGCGGCATACGGCAACATGGCCAGTTCACTCCATGTCGAGCGTCCCTGTGCCAACCGGATAGGCATGGAATGAACTTGCTCGAAATTCAGGAAATGCGGGCCTCCTCTGCATGAGGCCCCGGATAGGCATCAACCTTCGTGCCGCTTGAGGCTGACTGCTCAATGAGGGTCAATCTTTGCGGCCGACCTGCGGAGCCTGGGGCGCCGCAGGTCGGCGGCGGGCTAGTCCCTCTCCCCGCGACTCAGTGAGAGCCCGCGCTCGGGACGCGAGAAGTTGTGGCAAGCGGCGCAGTCCTTGCCCTCTTTCTCCACATGGCGCTCATGTACCCCTCTGAAATCACGGTCCTCGCGCTCGTTTTCGTGGCATTGGGTGCAGATGGCGTCCAGATTGCCGTTCAGGTTGGTGGTGCGCGACCCGCTGACCACGCTCGGATCTGTCCTGAGCCCGTACCCGAGCCCCGCGAGGTCGAGCTGTCGTGGACCTCCTGAGAGGGCCCCGTGGCAGGAGCCGCAACCGCGTGAATCGCCGCCCAAGGCATTGTCCTCGGGCTCGACGCCGTGATTGAGCGTCTGGTAGGTGAACACGGGGATGATCGAGATGTTGGGTGGCATCTCCAGAGCACCGGGGATGCCGCTGCAGACGCTGCTGGTCGCGGCGTTGGGTGCGTCCAGACCGAGACCGACCGCCACGGCGCGGCAGAAGCTGCCGGTACGGAAGAACTCGAAGGTCGAGTGGCCGACCACCTTGTTCTCCAGATCGTTGCGGGCCAGCTTGCTCCAGTGCGGCTTCATCGGATAGAGCTTGGCCGCCGGACTGAGGACGTCACCGTTGGGCTGACCCAGAACGTAAGTCGGATCGCCCGCGTTGAAGTTGCCGGCGAAGCTCGCCGCAATGCCCGCGTCCAGCGGGACCGTCGGCACATCATCCAAGGACTCTTCCAGGTAGAGCACCTCGCTCGTCCCGTCGAACCAGGCATAGGTCGGGATCAGCGATTCCGCGCCGAGACCGCCCTTGTCCTCGCGCGGCAGCCAGCCGCCGCGCCCGTTGCAGGCCGCCGCGGAGGGGTGCGGATCCTGCCAGTCACGCGCGACTTCGGTGCCGACGCTGGCCTTGGCGTAAGCGGGGATGTGACAGGTCTGGCAGGCGACCTTCATGGCGTGCTTGTCGCGGCTGGCGCCATCTGTGTTGCTGAAGTCGTCGTGCGGGCGATCGTCATGGCAGCCGCCCGTCTCACAGGTGAAGCGTTCTGCCACGTCATTGGGCCTGAGATCGAGGCCACGGCCGCGCATCCGGTGCCCCTCGCCATTGTTGCCAACGGCGTTGTGGCAATCCGAGCAAGTCAGATCCGCGCCTTGCGGGCTCATGTGCATATCGAGCGTGACGCTGGGGTTCGCGTTCGCTTTGGCCATGTCGCCGCGCTTGGTCCCGTCGCCGCCGCCGGCACCGGCGTGACAACTGAGGCAAGACATGCGCGTGGTGGCATGGACGTTCTGGGCCGCTTGCAGGGTGGTGATGGACATGGGGGTCATCGGCACCTCGGCCGGAAGGGTGTCGCTACCGGCCGGCAGGAACTGGAAGTCGAGCGTGACTGGGTCGACGTTCGGGATACCGGAGAAGCCGCTACGCAGCAGCTCGGCGCCGTCGTCCCGGATGAGGCTGCCCGTGCCGTCTTCGGTCATGTTCAGCAGCGAGAAATCCGAGAAGCCCAGGCCGCTCGCGGTCCAATCTGGGAAGCGTTTGTAGAGTTCCTGGTGGCAGGTCAGACAGTCGATATTGGCGAGCTGGGCATGCGCCTCGGCGGAAGCAGGGTCGAGCTGCTCGAACAGCGACTGCGCCATGGGGAAGCGACCATTGCCGACATGACAGCCGGCGCAGGTGAAGCGCGGCGAGTTCTCGTGCGTGCCGCAGTAGGTGTTGATGCCCGTGGCGACCAGATCGCCGGCGGCCTTTGCTGGCCGCTCGCCAGCGGCGCTGAAGTCGCCTGGGACATCGATATTGGTGACGAAGTCAGCGGCACCGCCTTGCTGATAGTGCACCGAGCCGTGCATGTCGCGCGCCTCGTCCTCGTGGCAGGCGACGCAGGTCGCCGGGCTGCTGTACTCGGTGATGTTGCAGTGCTCGGAGATGGATGAGGTGCAGCCGACGACGGGCGTGTCGGCGATGCTTGCCGTGGTGGTCGAGGGACTCGAGGTCGCGCCGCCGTTGTCGGTGACGGTCAAGGTCACCTGGTAGCGACCGATCGCCCCGTAGGTATGGCTTGGATTGGCATCAGCGCTGGTCTCGCCGTCGCCGAAGTCCCAGGCATAGCTGACGATGCGGCCGTCCGGATCGGTGGAGTCGGCGCTGCTGAAGTTGATCGCCGTGCCTGGTGTGCCGCTGTAGGGGCCGTTGGCACGCGCCGTGGGGGCTTGATTGTCGCCGTCCCCTGGCGCCTTGGGCGCACAGTCCGAGGGTGCGCGATAGACGTCGCGCTCGGCTGTTTGGCCGTCGGACCGGATGGCGCGCACGCGACAGGGTACGGGGCCTGGGCGCTCGTCACGAATCGACCAGGAGCCGTCGCGGCCCTCGGGCTCGTCGCTGCCGAGACGCTGTGCGGTGTCATAGGCATTGACCAGGGTGACACGCGATCTGGAACTGCCGGAGCCACGCGCGCTCAAGCGCCGCTCCTCACGGTCCCAGGACGCGCGGTCGATGCTGAGCTGGGCGCTCCGTCCATCGCGGTCATGATCATCGTCGTCGGCACTGACCAGGCATGGCGTCATCAATATGGCCGTTGTCAGGGCGGCAAGGGTCACGCAGAGCCGCCCAATGGCTCGGCTCGGTCCCGTAGGCGGTGCGCCCGGGATGCGGCGGTCTTCGGTTGCGGTCATCTGTATCCTCCAGTCGATCATTCGGTGCGCAGGGGCTCCTTGCGCTTGCCGTGCTCGCGAGTTCTTGCTCGATCGATTTCAGCGCGGCAATGTGCGAGCCGCGACGGGGCTCGCCAACCTGGGACACTAACCCCTGCCTCCTTAAAAAAACCTTAAGAAAATGGTCAAATTTGGAGTGAGGTTGGGTCTTGAGTGCTTGAGCGGACGGGGATAGATGTCTGCGAGCGCGGGAGCTGAGGCGGGCTGGATTAGGCCGTCCGTCGGAATCTGACCTCGACGAGCAGCCCTGCCAAGCTGGTCTCGGCCTCCAGCAGCTCGATGTCCGCGTCGTAGATGTCGCAGATGCGGCGGACGATCGACAAGCCGAGTCCGGCACCAGGCTCGGCCTGCCCGGCCGAGCGGTAGAAACGGTCGAAGACGCGCGCGCGGTCCTCGACCGAGATTCCAGGTCCAGAGTCCTCGACACCGAGAAGGACATGCTCGCGCCGTGCCGCGATGGTGACCCTGACCTGTCCGCCGGCGGGCGTGAACTTGACAGCGTTGTCCAGCAGGTTGGCAATCAGGACGCCCAGCGGCGCCGGTGGAATATCCACCAGAACGGGATCGTCCGACGGACTCTTGTAGGTCAGTGCCACGCCTCGAGCAGAGGCCATGGCCGATTTGTCGTCGATCGTCTCGGCAGCCACGGCTGTGAGCGAGCAGCTTTCTGCTCCGCTGTCACCCTCTCTATGATGCAGGCGCGAGAGGACGAGGAGCTGTGAGATCAAGTTGCTCGCCCGATCGATCCCCTGAAGCAGGAGATCCAAGGCGTGATCGCGCTCTTCAGGGCACTTGCTGCGACGCGCGATCTGCGCATGCGCGCGAATGATGGCGAAGGGTGTGCGCAGTTCATGCGAGGCGTCAGCGGCGAAATGGCGCTCCGCCGCCAAGGCGCGATCAAGGCGTTTCATCAGCCCGTTCAGCGCCAACGTCAATGGCCGGATCTCGACGGGCATGCGGCCCGGGTCCATGGGGTTGAGCTGCTCGGCGGAGCGATGCGTGACCTGACTCGTCAAGCGCCTGAGCGGGCGCAGCCCGTCGGTGATCGCGAGCCAGATCAGCAGAACGGCGAGCGGCATGGACCAGAGAATCGGGCGCAGTGCATGGAGCGTGAGGTATTGGATCAGCTCATGGCGGATCGCATAGCTCTGGGCGACGAAAATGATCTCGTCTGACGTTCCGGTCGGGAGCCCGAAGACGCGCCACGCTGTGTCGGCAATCCGGTGATCGGAGAAACCTGACGCATGCGCGAGCGGCTCGGCTGGAGCGGCTCCAAAGGTACTGATGAGCTTGCCTTGTCGCCACAGCTGAAAGCTGATCATGGACTCGTAGGGATGGCCGATGGGCGATAGCGCCTGTGGTGTACCGGCCGCGTCTGGGAGATTGCCCGCGAGGGTGATTTGCAGAAGGACGTGGGCGGTCTGGGCGAGCTGGGCGTCCATCAGCTCGCCGACTTCGTGCTCGGAGCGGTCCAGAGACACGGCGGCGACGGCAATCCAGATGGTCGCCCAGACGACGAACAGGGAGAGCAGCAGCCGGTGCCTGATCGATCTCATTCGCCGGGCTCCGAGATCAGCTTGTATCCCACGCCGCGCACGGTCAGGATGCGCGTCTTGCCGAGCTTGTTGCGTAAATTGTGGATGTGCACCTCCAGCGCATTGCTCTCCAGGCCGTCTTCCCAGCCGTAGCTCGCGGCCATTAGACGAGCCCTCGGGACCACATGGTCGGCGTGCGCGATCAGTGTCTCCAGAAGACCGTATTCCTTGGGCGAGAGTTCCAGGACGCTGCCCGCGAGTGTCGCACGGTGATCGCGCGTATCGAGCGCCAAGGTGCCAGCATGCAGGAGCGCTGCCGCATGACCGGAGCTGCGCCGAGACAAGGCGCGGATGCGGGCCGTGAGTTCATCCAAATCGAAGGGCTTGACCAAATAGTCGTCCGCCCCGGCATCCAATCCGGCGACCTTGTCGGCCACCGTATCCCGCGCCGTGAGGATGAGCACGGGCAGCTCGACGTACTGGGCGCGCAGGTCACGCAGGAGGGAGAGTCCATCCCGACCAGGCAAGCCGAGGTCCAGGATCGCAACGTCGAAGTGCTCAACACGCAGGGCATGCTCCGCGAGCGCGGCGGTGCCAACCCAGTCGGCGGCATAGCCGTCCTGGGCGAGCCCGGTCTTGAGTGCCGGGCCGAGCAAGGGATCGTCTTCGATGATTAGGATTCGCATGGTCTTGACATGATGCGCCGAGCATCCCGGCATTGCTCGCTGTCTTTCGCTAATGCCTTGGCCTTCCGCCCTCTTGGTGCCTGCTGAGCGCGCCTTGAGATGAATCTGTGAGCCCTGTCGGCGATTTCGCTTTGCATTTCGGAAGCATTCGCGTATCTTTGGCCGTCAAATTAAGCGCCATCCGGTCGGCGCGCCCCGTCTCTCGGTTGATCTCTCCTCTACAGGCTCACCCGTTACGATACTTCCCCTCATACTGCCTAGACCGGCCCAGCAAAATCCTGGGTAGGCCGACCCAGGAGCATTTATGTCCTTTGCTGAACTCGGCCTGTCGGCCGAATTGCTTCGCGCTGTCGAGGCGCAGGGCTACACCCAGCCCACCCCCATTCAAACCCAATCCATTCCAGCCGTGCTCTCAGGTCGCGACGTGCTCGCCGGCGCCCAGACGGGTACAGGCAAGACGGCCGCCTTCACGCTACCCATGCTGCAACGCCTGAGCCAGTCCAAGGCGCCTGGTCGTTTGCCGCGTGCGCTGGTCCTGACCCCGACACGAGAGCTTGCCGCGCAGGTTGGTGAGAGCGTGCGCACCTACGGCCAGCACCTGCCGTTACGCGCCATGCAAATCTTTGGCGGCGTTGGCATGGGGCCGCAGACGAACCAGCTGCGTCGCGGTGTTGACATCCTTGTCGCGACCCCAGGCCGGCTATTGGATCACGTCGGCCAAGGCAATCTGGATCTCTCCAAGATCGAGTTCTTCGTCTTGGACGAAGCGGATCGCATGTTGGACATGGGGTTCATCCACGATATTCGGCGTGTGCTCCGCCTGCTCCCCGACGAGCGTCAGAACCTGCTCTTCTCCGCGACCTATTCCCGTGAGATCGAACAACTCGCAACCGGCCTGCTGCGGAATCCGCAGCGCATCGAGGTGGCGCGCCGCAATACCGCGGCAGAGACGGTTTCGCAGCTGTCGCACCCGATTGCACGCGAGCACAAGCGCGCCTTGCTCTCGCACCTCATTCGGACGGGCGGCTGGGACCAGGTCCTGGTGTTCACCCGCACCAAGCATGGCGCCAACCGTCTTGCGCAGCAGCTCGAGCGGGACGGTATCACGGCGGCGGCCATCCACGGCAACAAGAGCCAAGGGGCGCGCACGCGGGCGCTTGCCGACTTCAAGAGCGGCGCGGTCCGAACCCTTGTCGCGACCGACATTGCGGCTCGCGGGCTGGACATCGACCGCTTGCCGCACGTGGTGAACTTCGAACTGCCCAATGTCGCCGAGGACTACGTCCACCGTATCGGCCGCACTGGTCGCGCGGGCGCGGACGGGACAGCCGTCTCCCTGGTCAGCCCGGACGAGCGCGGTTTGCTTGCCGGCATCGAGCGTCTGCTCGGTCGGCGCATCGAGAGCAAGCGTATCGCAGGCTTCTCGGACTTGCCGGCGACAGCTGCCGGAGAGGCTAGCGAGGCCGAGCAAGACCGTGGGCGGCAGGCGCCGGCGGCGCGCAAGCACCACGCACGCCCTCGAACAGAAGGCCGCGACTCCGGCGGCAGGGATGCGAAGCCGCACCCCCGCCCGCGCTCACGCACGCCCGGCGGCGGTCGATCCAGACCTCGGGCGAGCGTGTGACGCCAGAAGCGCCGTCAGCTGAAAGCGGTGGAAAACTGTGTCTAAGCAAGTGTCCATCAATTGTTTCCCGATGCGAGCGATGCCGCCCGAAATCCCCCCTAGCCCCCCTTTGCGAAAGGGGGGAAGTTGTTGATGGACGCTTTCTAAGTATTAGGTATGTTTCCGGACGCACGATCCTGCTCTCCACGAGTAGAATGGTGTATAGGCCCGAGAAGCCGACAGTCGCTTGAAATTTTGATGCTGGGTGCTGGCGAGTGAATGCTGGCTACTCCGCCTGACGAAACTTGCGGGCTTGGCCCAGGCCAATCCGCAATCCCTTCAGCCGAAGCGCGCATCGGTTGGTTGAAGGCCTCTTTTTTGATGCGCAGCCCCTTGAGAGAATAAGAGACTGATGAATATCTATGTTGGCAACCTGGCTTACGCCGTGACCCAGGATGATCTACGCGAAGCATTTGCAGCCTATGGCCAGGTCGAGAGCGCCAATCTGATCACCGATAAGTTCACTGGTGATTCAAAGGGTTTTGGCTTCGTCGAGATGCCGAACAACTCCGAAGCCGATGCAGCGATCAAGGCACTGAATGAAACCCCGCTGAAGGGTCGTCCTCTGCGTGTCAACCAAGCCAAGCCCCGTGGCGAGCGTCCTTCGCGTGGTGGTGGCGGCGGCGGTTCGCGCTGGTAAGCAGGCCGGTCGCTGGCAGCCACTCGCTGTCAGCTTCCCGCCGTTTTGAACGCGGACATTGCCAGGTCTCTGGCAATGTCCGCGTTTTGCGTTTGGCCGTTGGCGTTAGATCCCTAGTGCAACTGTGCGAAAGTCCCGAGACCGTCTCAGGTCGTTGTCGTTGTCGTTGTCGTAATCGAATATTCGCCATGTCGAGACCGCGATCACGATTACGACAAAGACAACGAGGAGGCAACTGTCTCTGAACTTGCGCAGCGAAGCACTAGGCTGACCACCCTCCCATGTGATTCGTCTGCATGATCCTTGGTCATTTCGAGGACGCTTGCGCCCCCTTCGGCGGCGGCGTCCAGCCGCGCTCCGTTCGATCGTGCAACTGGAGTCTGTCTGTCTCCATGAGTACAGCCAGTGTCTCCCGGTGTTCGCGTGCTCGCGCGAGTAGGGCGCGGTTCTTGGCCACGTCCGGGTGCTCGTCCCACAGCTCGTAGAGCTGATCCAGTCCCGCCTCGTCGTGTCGCCGAAAGGCACGCGCCATCTTCTCGACCTTGAAGGCATGCATCCCCAGTTGCTTCAGTGCCTCCGCGCTCAAGCGCAGCGAGGCGTCAAAGACCTCCCTGAGCGCGACATCCGCCCCAGCCTTGCGCAGCAAGTAGAGGTGATTCACGTCGAATGCGCGTGCGAGCACCTTGACCGAGGGATAGCGCCGCTTGACGTACTCGACGAGTTGCACCGCGCGGTCGCGGTCGTCGATGGCGACGATCAGCAGCTGCGCCTCTTCGATTCCAGCGGCCCTCAGCAGGTCCGGCCGCGTCGCGTCGCCGAAAAAGCTCTTGATGCCGAATCTGTGCTGAGTCTCGATCTGTGACGCCTCGTGGTCCAGCACCACGGTGCGGATCCCACTGGCGATCAGCAGGCGATTCACGATCTGACCGAAGCGCCCGATGCCGGCGATGATGACCGGGCCTTGCTCGTCGATCTCGTCCGCATCCGCCGGCTCGGCGCGCGATTTGTGCGGCAGGATCAAACGGTCGTAGATGACGAAGAGGGCCGGTGTCAGCAGCATCGAGAGGGCGACGACCAGGGAGAGGAGCTTGGCGTCCTCCATGGCGATGACGCTGTTGCTCATGCTGAAGTTGAGCAGGACGAAGCCGAACTCGCCCGCCTGCGCGAGCCCCAGGGTGAAGAGCCAGCGGTCCATGGTCTTCAGGCGGAAGAGCCGAGCCAGACCGAAGAGGACGCACCCCTTCAGCAGAATGACCCCGATCGTGAGGCCCAGCACGGTCGCGAAGTCGCCGAAGAGGATCTCGAAGTCGATCCCGGCCCCCACGGTGATGAAGAAGAGTCCGAGCAGCAGGCCCTTGAAGGGCTCGATGTCGGATTCCAGCTCGTGGCGAAACTCGCTGTTGGCCAGGATGACCCCGGCGATGAAGGTGCCGAGCGCGGGCGAGAGGTCCACCAGGGTCATGAGTAGGGCGATGGCGACGACCAAGAGCAAGACTGCGGCGGTAAAGATCTCGCGCAGCCTGGACTCGGCGACGAAGCGCAGCAATGGGCGCGAGAGAAAGTGTCCGCCGAGCAGCACGGATGCGATGGCGCCCAGCACCACGAGCCCGTGCGCCCAGCCGGGCAATCCGGCTACCAGGCTCATCTCTGCGGCGTGAGCCAGGGTCTCGGACCCAGCAGCCTGAGGCGCGTGCACCAAGGCATCGGCGTCGATCAGCAGGAGTTCCGGACTGGCCAGCAGTGGCAGCAGGGCGAGCAAGGGGACCAGGGCGATGTCCTGAAAGAGCAACACGGAGAAGCTCGAGCGCCCGCCCTGAGTGCCGCTCAGCCCCTTCTCGGTCAGGGTCTGCATCACGATGGCCGTTGAGGACAGCGAGAAGATGAGCCCCACGGCCAAGGCCAGTCGCCAGTCGGTACCAAGCGCCAAGGCCGCGAGCGCGATGAGCGCGGCGGAGAGGGCGACCTGCAGCCCGCCCATGCCGAGGAGGCGTGTCCGCATGGCCCAGAGGGTGCTCGGGTCCAGCTCCAGGCCGATGAGAAAGAGCATCATGACGACGCCGAGTTCGGCGAAATGCTGAATCTCCGAGGTTTCGCTTCCGACCAGGCCCAGCAATGGCCCGATGACGATGCCCGCGATCAAATAGCCGAGGACCGAGCCTAGCCCCAATCGTTTGGCGATGGGCACGGCGATGACGGCCGCGCAGAGATAGACGAAGAGCCGAAAGAGCATGCCGTCCATGCGTTACTCCTGTCGGATCAGCGCTGACAGCTCGCCGTTGAGCTTTGGGAGCTGCTGGGCGCGACTGATGTCGAGGCGATCGTCTCTCAATGCCTTGAGGAGATCGACCCATTCCAGGATGTGTGCGTCGAGCCGGCCCTCCTCGACGGCTGTCCGGGCGCTGAAGAGCGCGAAAGGCGGCAAGTAGACCATGCCGCAGAGGTGAGCGGACTGCTCGAGCGGGTTGAGCAGCTCGCGGATACTGAAGTGATGAAAGCCCTCGGCCCGATAGGCGAGTTCAGGCCCTCCAGCCGTGAGCGCGCTGAAGAAGACCTTGCCATGGAGGGCCGTTCCTTCGGTTCCATAGGCGAAGCCATGCTCCAGCACGAGGTCCTGCCACTCTTTGAGAATGGCAGGCGTCGAGTACCAGTAGAGGGGGTGCAGAAAGACGATGACCTCGTGCGCGAGCAGACGCGCCTGCTCGCGGTCCACGTCGATGCCGTAGTCGGGATATTCGCCATAGAGGTCCACGAGGTTGACCCCTGGAATCGACGTTGCAGCCTCCGCGAGGTGTCGGTTGACCTCGGAGCGATCTGGTGACGGGTGCGCATAGAGCACGAGGATGGGTCGTGCCGAGGGGTGCTGATCTTCGGTGTCGGTTCTATGGGGCTCGAGTGTCAAGGTGTTTCTCCAAGATCGGCTGATGCCGAATCAGGGCGGATAGCTGGGGAAAACCCTGGCGGTCAAGGCGTCGACCACGGCATCGCAATCTCTGGCCTTTCCATGGGGCGCGGTCGGGTACAGTTGTCTAACCCGGAGAGATGGTGGCGCTTCGCCGCGAAAGAAATGGAACAGCGCTCCTGTCTGGGCGCGGGTGTTTGTCAGCTCCAATCTCGGGATCTCTTAGGGTCCGTCGGCCGGGACCAGTCGACGCCGGTGCGCAGGCGGCCCGGGTAGCAAGGGGACAGGTACGCCCGCCACCCAAGCATCATAATCTCTTAGCCGCATCGGCGCGAAGGGATGCGCGTTCGGCCCGCCGGGCAGTTGCAGGATGCCCTCCGACTCCGCTCCTGGCGCGACCACCAGTCGCTCCGAGGCGCCGAAACTCGGGGTTGCAACCCGTGGCACGTAGGCGTCGCCAGGAACCTCCCTGGGTGGCAGGTCGATGGCGCGGCCGAGCCAGTGCGGGAGCGCCTGGGACAGGGGGTGCGTGATCGCCGTGGTGTTGCGCTTGCCCCAGGTGCGGGACGCCCATTGACTGGGCTCCCCCCAAGCGGCCAGCACCTGCTCGAGGCAGGCGCGCTCGAACTCGGGCCAATCCCTGTAGCCAGGAGGAATCCACTCCGGCCGCGCATTGAGGATCGCCCATACAGCGACCTCGGTGCGGGGGAGTTGGGTCATCGCAAGCGGATCCGAGAACTCGGGGACTGCGGTCCCCAGTGCATACAAAAGCCTTCGACTGACCTTGGTGCGCCAGTCGTGCGCCAGGCGGTAGGCGACGGAATGGGTCGCGGCCTCGCCGGTCCAGTCTTCCAAGAGACTCAGCAGTCGGTTCCGCTCTGGCAGCATGGGGTCGGTTTCGACGAGTGCTCGAAGCCGCTCGTACCACAAGGCCATGAGTTCGGACTTGGTGTCGAGCTGGATCCGAAAGAGGGTGTGCTCGTCATGCTGGTCTCGGGCATCGAGCAGATCCCGAATGCGCCTTGCTCGCGCGCCGAGCGCGTAGCCACCGTCGCCGATCAGGCCCTGCTCAGCGAGGTCGACGACACGCGCGTTGGCCGTCCAGAGTCGGCGCCGCTCCCCTGGGTCGATTCGCGGGACGGCGTCGAGCCAACCATGCCAGCCGGTCGCAGCGTCCGCCCAGCTGCGTGGCTGTGGTCCATTCAACCCGAGCCGGTGGGGGATGCGCCCCATCAGCGTCCAGCCGACCGAACCATCCGCGCCTGCGACGATGAGGTTTTGTGCGGGCACCCCGATCTGTGGGGCCAGATCGAGCGCCTGCTCGACACTTGTCGCCTCGGCCAGTTCCAACAGACGGAGATTCAAGGCATCCGGCTCCTGGGCGACCCAGCGCAGCGCGAGCGGCCGGCCTAGATGATCCTGGGCCACAACTGGCCCCCAAATCGACTCAGTGATCGCGAAGGAGATGGGCTCGCCGCCGGCGACCTCAATGCGCTCTTGCCGCTGTCTCAGCCGCTTCCAGCCGTCCGGGGTGCGGTAGCGCGCCTCGTCATCCGGATCCATCTCCAGGACCACGTGGTCGAGCCAGTCGCCATAGCTGTTGGTCAGGCCCCAAGCGATGTGGCCATTGCTCCCGACGATCAGCGCTGGGGCCCCGGGGAGCGACACACCGACGGCGTCAAGCGGTCGTTCTCCCGCACGCAGGATGCGGATGGGATACCAGGTGGTGGGCACCTGGAGTCCGAGGTGCATGTCATTGGCCAGGATCGCCCTGCCATGCGGTGTCAGGCTGCCGGCGACTGCAAAGGCATTGCTGCCGACGTAGGCTGAGTCGAGGTGGACGGAAGCGCTCTGGATGACGGCATGCGCTTGGTCTTCGCTGTCTTGGCGCCTTGCCCCCCGTTCCGCAATACGCACCTGCGGCCAAGCGCCGGCTTCGCCCTCGACGGGGGCTTCCCAGGGACCTGGGGAGGTCGTCAGGAGTTTGAAAACGTCTGGAGTCAGGGCCCGGGAGACGGCGTCGAGGACGCGCTCGCGCCTGTTGCGCCCGTCCTGCAGGTCGCGGAACATCGCCAGCCCGACGGCATAGCTGTCGCGCGGGAGCCAGGGCTCCGGCCGTTGACGCAGCAGGATGTATTCCCAAGGTCGCGCCCGGAGGCTTGCCAGGCCGGCATTCACGCCCTTGGCATAGGCGTCGAGGATGATCCGCTCGGCCTTGGTCGCCTGCTCCAGGGCGGTCCGAGCCGTCCCGGGTAGGTCATGGCGTCGCGCACCCTCATCGGCCGGCAGTCCGCTGGGTCCGATGAGCGCGGCCAAGGTCCCGGCGCCGACGCGCCTCAAGAGGTCCATCTGAAAGAAACGGTCTTGGCCGTGCGCATAGCCAATACCCAAGGCGGCGTCGGCCTCGGAGTCCGCCCTGATCGTCACCCGGCCGTGCCTGTCTCGCTCGAGGACGACCTCAGCCGTTGGGCCTGCAACCCTCTCCTCGCCATCGAGCGGCGGCAGGCTGGCGCCGATCCAGAGCAAGAGGCCGGCGACGGCTGTGCTGGCGAGCAGTGCCGCGCCGAGCAGAACCCGCAGGGCGGCGCGCCGCCATGATCGGCCGATCCGGCGTGCCGGGGCGGCGGACTCAGAGACTCGGCTGGGTTGCATATTGGGCTTCTATTCGGCTGGGCGCTGAGGGTATCTTGCGGCTCAGGCGGGCGACTTGCGACTGAGCAAAGACCCGACGCCGAGCCACTGGAATTCCGCAGTTGAGAGCCTGCCGCACAGGATCCTGATGAATCATCGTATCAAGGCCGACATCTTCACACAGCTTGCAGCCATGGAGCACGCCGGGGTGTCGCCGCAGCAGACCTTTCGCGCGCTGGCTCAAACGGCGTCTGCGGCTGATCGCAAGCCGTTGGAGACCGCCGCCGCATTGGCCGGTCGTGGCCGCAGCCTAGGCACGATCGGCAAGCACACGGGGCTTTTCGATCGGGTCGACGCCGAGATCCTTCAGGCCGCGTCCGTCGCCGGGAGGATCGAGCAGGCCTATCGCCGTCTTGCCGAGCGCCACAATAAGGCGGATCTCAGGCGACGCCAGATGCGCGGCAAGCTGATGCTTCCGGCCTTGGTCCTCCTCGTGGCGGCCTTCGTGCGCCCCTTTCAAGCCTTCTTTCTGGGCGAACTGGATCTTCTGGGCTACCTGGCTGCCGCGCTCGGTCCGGTCGTGTTGGTCGCGTCGGCCGTTTTTCTGGCCCCGCGCCTCTGGCGGACACTCAAGTCGGCCCGGATTGGGCGGTCGCTGCAAGCACTGGCGCTGGATCTGCCCGGTCTCGGTCGGCTTGAGACCCTCCGCAATCGCTCGATCTATCTGGATACACTGGCCTTGCTGATCGAGTCTGGCGTTCCGGCGCTGAAGGCGCTCGCGATCGCGGCGGGAACCGTCCCCAATCAGCAGGCGCGAGCGGTGTTTGATCGTCTGCGCGTCGCAGTGGAGGCAGGAAAGCCGCTGCATCGTGCATTCGATACCTGCCCTCTGATGGATAGCCGCTCGACCCGACTGCTCGCCGCCGGCGAGGTTTCCGGCTCGCTCGGCGATATGCTGACGCGCATTGCGGCCATGACGGGCGATGATCTCGAAGGGCTCCAGGACGCCTTGGCGACCTGGGTGCCGAGGATCGCCTATCTGATGGTCGCCATTTGGATCCTCAGTGGGCTGAGTCCAACCGCCTTCGCTCCCCAGATGCCGGAGGATCTCTGAGTCGTGGTCCAGCAGGGGAACCTCAGGCGCGCGCGACAGAGCCCATTCAGCGTTGGCGCAGACGAAGTCTGGGTCGCACGCTCGACCAGCCTTGACAGGGGCTTGGGCGCTGCCTAGCCTGCCGATCGAAGGCTGTCTTGGCCGTCTTGTAGCGGGTGCAGGGACAGTTGGATGTTCGATCCCTTTTTTCCGTGCGTGATACCGCCGCACGGCACGCTTTGCTGTGGTGACTCGCGAATGAATGCTCTAAGCGCGCTCTTCAAACAAGGCTTCGCCCATGGTGTGCATCCGGCTGAGAACAAGGAGCGCACTCAGGAGCTGCCGATCCAGCGCATGCCCTTCGTCGACCGCTATGTCATCCCCTTGCACCAGAACCTAGGCGCACCCGCAAAGGCGATGGTCGTACCGGGTCAACGGGTGCAGCGCGGAGAATGCATCGCCGAGCCTGGCGCCTTCGTCTCAACGGCCTTGCACAGCCCGGTCACCGGCTGGGTGCGAAGCATCGGCCCCCAGCGTTTCGTCGATGGGCGTTTTGCACAGGCCATCGAGATTACTGCCGACCCCTACTCGACCCAGCGCTTGGCGCCCAAGCCGCCGATCGACTGGGCGGCCCTCTCCATGGACGCCTTCATTGGCGAGATTCAACAGGCGGGCATCGTCGGTCTCGGCGGTGCCGCCTTCCCCGCCCATGTGAAGCTCTCCTTGCCCGAAGGGCAGCGCATTCGGCATCTGCTGATCAATGGGGCCGAATGCGAGCCCTTTCTGACCAACGACCATCGGCTCATGCTGGAGCGGCCAGAGACCCTGATCCGCGGCATCGAGATCATGCGTCAGAAGTTGGGAGCGGAAGAGGCGACCATCGGCGTCGAGCTGAACAAGCGGGACGCCATCGAGGTGCTGCAACAGCACCTCAGGGGTGACTTGCCGATCCGTGTCGTCCCGCTGCGGGTCAAGTATCCGCAGGGCGCCGAGAAGATGCTGATCAAGTCGATCTACAACAAGGAGGTTCCCTCCGGATTGCTGCCTCGGGATCTCGAGATCCTGGTCAATAACGTCGGCACCGTGGTCGCGATCGCGGACTATTTCGACCTGGGGATGCCCCTGATCGAGCGCGTGGTGACCGTCTCCGGCCCCGGCGTTGCTTATCCGGCAAACCTGATCGTACCCTTGGGCACGCCGGTGCGCGAGGTGTTGCGCTTTTGCGGTGGACTCAAGGAGGAGACTCGGGAGGTGCTCATGGGCGGCCCCATGATGGGCGCGCCCATCGCCAGCCTGGATGCCCCGATGCTCAAGGGTAGCTCCGGGCTGCTCGCCTTTACCGCGCAGGAAACGGCCCGCCCCAAAGAGACTCCCTGCATCCGTTGCGGCCGTTGCGTCGAGGCCTGTCCCTATTTCCTGAATCCATCCCGCCTCGCGCGTCTCGCCAAGGCCCGGCTCTTCGATGAGATGAAGGCCTACCAGGTGATGGAGTGCGTGGAGTGCGGCTCCTGTACCTTCTCCTGTCCCTCGGGCATTCCCATCGTGCAGTTGATCCGCACCGCAAAAGACAATCTGCGCCAAGGCAAGCGTCGAGCGGACTGAGGCAACGGGGCCTCAGGCTGCTTGGCTCCGCCTTCGTCTGCGACGGCCTGACCGCAGCCTCGCCCTTGGCGCTGACGACGCTCAATCAGCACGCAACTCGATGCTAGGCGAGCTGTCATTGCGCTCAGGCGCGGGCGTCTGACAATGCCCTCCCCCGCCGCATCCCCCGGCCCCCGATTCGATGTGCCTGCCGTTGGGGTCGACGCGCCTCAGCCAGCCCTGGAAGGCGACCCAGGCGCCGCAGAGCAGGGCGAGTCCGACAATGGCGATGAGGTGCCTGAGCATGCTTCAGGCCGCGCTGAAGAGTCCGGCGAAGCCCATGAAGGCCATGGAGAGGATGCCGGCAATGATGAGGTTGAGCGCCGTGCCGCGCAGCAGTCTGGGCACGGGTGCGATCTGGGTCTCCTCGCGCAGCCCGGCCATGAGGACCAGGGCCAGGGTGAAGCCGAGACCCGCGCCGAGGGCGTAGGTCATGCCCTCGACGAGCCCGTAACCCTTGTTGGTCGCGAAGATGGCCAGACCCAGGATGGCGCAGTTGGTGGTGATGAGTGGTAGGAAGATGCCCAGGGCGCGGAAGAGTCCGGGGCTGACCCGCTTGATGACCATCTCGATGAACTGCACCGTGCTGGCGATGACGACGATGAAGCTGATGAGCCGCAGGTAGGGCGCATAGATCAACACGTAGGTGTTCAACAGCCAGGAGCAGAGCGCGGTGATCAGCATGACGAAGAGGGTCGCCAGTCCCAGCCGCAGCGCCGTCTCCAGACGCCCGGAGACGCCCAGGAAGGGACAGAGTCCGAGGAAGTAGGCCAGCACGAAGTTGTTCACCAGCAAGGCGCTGATGAAGATCCAGACCAACTCGTTCACGATCCCTCGACCTCCATCTCAGCCAGCCGTTCGGCCAGCTTCTGGCGGCGCTCGGCAAGCCAGCTGAAGAAGAGCAGCAGCAAACCCAGGGTCAGGAAGCCGCCCGGCGGCAGGACCATGATGACCCAGGGCTCGAAGTTAGGTCCGAAGAGATCGACGCCGAAGAGGGCGCCTTCGCCCAGGATCTCGCGCACGCTGCCGAGCGCCAGCAGGGCGAAGAGGAAGCCGGTGGCCATCCCCAGGGCGTCCACGAGGGCCAGTCCCACGGGCTGACGCGATGCGAAGGCCTCCTGGCGGCCAAGAATCAGACAGTTCGCCACGATCAGCGGGATGAAGGCACCGAGTTCCTTGTGGATTGCCGGCACCAGCGCCTGCAGCGTGTAGTCGGTGACGGTCACGAAGGTCGCGATGATGATGATGTAGCTGGAGATGCGGACCTGCCGCGGGATCCACTGCTTGAGCGTGGCGACCAAGAGGCTGGAGGCGACCAGGACGAAGAAAGTGGCGGCGCCCATGGCGAGGCCGTTCACAGCGGAGTTGGTCACCGCCAGCATGGGACACATGCCGAGCACCTGGGCGAAGACCGGATTTTCGCGCCAGAGGCCCTTGATGAATTCTTGATAGGCGTCGGGTTGGGATTTGGGCATCGGGTTAGCCTCCAGCCTCCAGTGGCCGGCTTCCAGCGGGTAGCTCGGATTCGGGATGCGGTGCGGGATTCAGCGGTGCGGCTTTACGCGGGCTCGCAGCGCTAAGAAAGTGTCCATCAATTGTTTCCCGATGCGAGCGATGCCGCCCGAAATCCCCCCTGGCCCCCCTTTGCGAAAGGGGGGAAGTTGTTGATGGACGCTGTCTAAGCTCGGGCTCAGGGACTGCACGGCGCTCAGCTTGCGGCTGAGCGCTTGAGGCTGGCAGCCTGGATAGCCACCGCTGATTGCCCTCGTTGATGATCCGCACCACTGCCTTGGAAGAGATGGTTGCGCCCGTGATGGCGTCGACCTCGTTGGGCGCGGTTGCGGTGCCCTTCTTGACGGCACGGATCTCCGGGGCGACGGCAAGCCGGGCGAACTCGTCGACGAAGGACTGATCCTTGTAGATCTTGTCGCCCAAGCCAGGCGTCTCACGGCTCTCCAAGATCTCCATGCCAGTCACCATGCGCGCTGCAGGCACATAGCCATAGAGCAGGTGAATGGTGTCCTGAAAACCCGGACCGGCGCTTGGGATGGCATAGCCGACCAGCCCGCCTCGAGCGTCATAGCCGCCGAAGACCGCCTCGTCGTCGGGCTCCTCGGCATCCTTCGGGGCCAGAGTGCCGTCGGCGTAAACCAGGCGCTGGATGTGGTCGATCTCCGGGAGCACCTTGAACACGGCCTCGCGCAGCATCTTGGCCTGATAGGCGGTGATGGTGGGCAGGGTCGCCTCGTAGACCGAGACGATGATGAGCCCGGACAGCAGGCCCGCGATGCTCAGGGTCGCGACCAGCCGGGTTGAGCTGGGCTCTGTCCGCTGACAATGGGACGCCTTGGCTGCTTGATCTGATCCAGCGCTCATTGGTGTCCACCCTGGGGTGACTTGAGGCCCTTGCCGAAGACGCGTGGCTGGGTGTAGCGGTCGATCAATGGGGTTGCCGCATTCATGAGCAGGATGGCGTACATGACGCCCTCGGGAAAGCCGCCGAAGACCCGGATGAGCATCACCAGGAGACCGATGCCGATGCCGAAGATCCAGGCGCCCTTGGGCGTTAGCGGCGAGGTCACCGGGTCACTGGCCATGTAAAAGGCGCCGATCAACAGGCCTCCGGAGAACACCGAGAAGAGCGGTCCCGGGTAGCGGTCGGGGTCGATCAGGAAGAGCAGGCTGGCGAAGGCCGCGACTGTGATCAGGATGGACACCGGGATGCGCCAGTCCAGATCACGCCGGAAGGCGAGATAGAGACCACCGAGAATCAACAACAGCCCGCTGGTCTCGCCGATACAGCCGGAGGTCTTGCCGATGACGAGATCCCAGAGCGCCGTCGACTGCTGCTGGAACTTCATGAGACCCAAGGGCGTCGCTGAGGTAACACCGTCATAGTCGAGGTGCATCAAGGGCGCGGCCAGATTGGACGCTGCGACCTGGAAGAAGTCCGTCGAGCCGGTCTGGGCGCTCCAGGTCGTCATGGCGACCGGAAAGGCCGCGAGCAGGAAGGCGCGGCCGACCAGCGCCGGATTGAAGAGGTTGTAGCCCAGCCCGCCCCAAATGATCTTGCCGAGACCGATGCTGACGGTACCGCCGAGGAAGGCCATCCAGAGCGGCAGTGCGGGCGGCAGCGTCAGCCCGAGCAGCAGTCCGGTCACCAGTGCGCTGCCGTTGGCGAGCTGATCGCGGCGCTTGTCTTCCGGCAGGAAGGTCCACTCGGTCAGCATGGCGCCCGCGATGCTGGCGAGCAGGACGAGGAGTGCGCCGAGCCCAAACATCCAGATGCCCGCGAGCGTCGCTGGAGCGAGCGCGATGAGGACGTCGCGCATGGCCATGGACGTGGTGAGCGGCTGCTTCAGCAGCGGTCCCGGCTGGACGAGGAGTTTGGGATCGCGATGTTTCAAGTCGAGGGTACCATCGGTGGTCGGTGGTCGGTGGTCAGTGGTTAGTGGTTAGTTGCCAGGCTGGGTAGAGTCCGGCGCATCCCGTGATCGACGGGCGATGCCGAGGGCGTCTGTCGAAACATGACCTGCTTTAATGTCTCTGCTGGGCGTCATCGGTCTGGCGATGATACCCGGCCAGCGTCATCAGCCGCTCACGGATGTCCTGCCGCATCTCCTGCTCGAAC
Source organism: Thiorhodococcus mannitoliphagus (assembly GCF_010915725.1). Taxonomy (GTDB): domain Bacteria; phylum Pseudomonadota; class Gammaproteobacteria; order Chromatiales; family Chromatiaceae; genus Thiorhodococcus; species Thiorhodococcus mannitoliphagus. The sequence continues at coordinate 12,669 of NZ_JAAIJR010000062.1, read as the reverse complement.
GTTTGCCGCAGCGCGGCGAGCTGCTGCTCATAGCGGGCGGCCTGCTCGGTCAGTTCGGCCTGGTGCGCGGCAGCGACGGCGGCTTCTGCGGCCTCCTGCACGCGCGCCGTGAAGGGCGTGACCAGACCCGCAAGCTCTTGCAGGATACGCCAAGAGTCGCGGCGCTCCTCGCACAGGCGCGCCAGCTCCGGCGCAACCGCGTAGCGGACCGGGGCGCGATCCGGGCGCTCGACGCTGATAAAGGGGGTCTGTCCCGGACGATGCTCGGGCGGGAGCGCCAGATAGGCCGGCAGTCGGATCGGCTTGGGGCTGTCCTCGGCGAGCGGGCTGAGGTAGTCGGCGAAGCGCCTCTCTGTTGCCGCCCAATCGGCGGGTGTGACGGGCCCGCCTGCCGCGCTTGGCCAGGTCGCCTGAGGCGCGGGATTACCCGCCAGGTCGAGCCGCGAGCCGAAGACGCCTGCGGCCTGCGGGTCATAGATGAAGAGCGGCAGGGTCCGGGTCTCCACCGCCAGCCGCGCCTGGTCCAGTGTGCGGTCCGTCGCGAAGCCATGGCGTGCTGGGCTGGGCGCATGCAGATGGATCAGCGCCGGGCCTGGCGCCGCCAGGGCCTCTTGCAGACTGCGCATCAGGTGCTCAGGCGCCCCGAGCGACGTTTGGGCGACGAACACCTGAGGCTGGCTCAGCGCCAGCTGTGCGAGCTGGATGCCGGGATCCGGCAGTGCCGCGGGCAGTGAGTCCATACCAGCGCGGTCGGTCAGCCCCAGGTCGAGTTCCGAGAGCACCATCACCTTGACCGGCAGTCCGCTCCCGAGGAGCCAGATGAGCTGCGCCAGACCGCGTCCGGCGAGCATACGGCTGCAGCCGACCAGGAGCAGCGCCGGGCAGGTGGCGCGCTCGTCCGCGCTCAGCTCCTGCCAGCTCAGTGTGTCCAGCTCGGACCACAGCCGCTTGGCATCCGCTGGCTTGTCCAGCTCCAGGCGCGCCTTGCGCAGCAGTCCGAGACCCTCGGTCGCCTGGCGCAGCTGGGCCTCGAGCAGACCGGCGGCGAGCTGAGGCCCGTCCCCGGTGGGATCGACGGTGACGGGGATGCGGAAGGCGTTTTGCGGAAAGGCCCCGGCCAGGCCGTCGGCGTTCTCGGGTGACAGCACCAGACTGACAGTCGCCCGGCCCAGGCCGCGCCGTCCGCCGGCGAGTTGATCCTCGTCGCGTGCGAGCTGGCGCGCCAGTTCAACCAGGCGCCCGAGCCGCTCGACGTCAAGCGCGCTGCCGATCTGATCCTCTGCCAGACCGACGACGGTGCTGAGATCCGTTGGGCGCGTCCCGACGTTTGCCAGGCCGCGCGCCAAGGCGTCCAGGTCGTCCGCCGGGAGCGCGTCGGCGAGGATGCCGCGAATCAGTCGCGCAATGCGCTCGCGCGTCTCCGCAACCTGGCTGACGAGCGCCGCGCGAGCGGGCGCCTGATGAGCCTCCGCGACCGCGAGCGCGAGCCTCAGTGCGAGTCTGGCGCCCGAGCCGGATTCCACCCCGTCTCCGCCGATCATGCTGCCCGCCGTGCGGCGATTCAGGAGGCATGCGGCAAGGGCGTCTATAGCGGATGCGGCCGCTAGCGCCATGGTTTCGGCGTCGCTGTCGGGGAGCTGTTCCCAGGCGCGACGGACCATCCTGGACTGCTCGACATGGTCCGGACCCTGATGGGTCATGCTCAGTGCGCCCGGCGCGCAGACCCGGGCGCAGATGCCGCAGCCCTTGCAGGCGGCCGGCTCTACGGCAATGAAGAGCAATCGGCCGCTGCCGCGCGTCGTGGATTCAGGGGCGCGGAAGAGGGGGTCGGTCACGGCGACCGGCAGCTTGCCGATAGCGTCTTTGAGGCGCGCGGCGTCGACGCTCACCGCCTCCTTGCGTTCGGCCGGCAACGGCATCTTGCCGCCGAGCCAGGTCAGTGCCTCGTCGAGCAAACCGCCGAGCGACCTGGCGGACGCCTCATCTTCCGCAGCGCAGTCTTGGGCCATGCGCTCGGCCAGCTTGGCGGCAAGCGGCTGCAAGGCGGTCGCCTTGGTCGCGCCAATCAAGCCGTCCAGCAACCGGCGAGGCGTCACCGCGACGGCGCCGACGGCATTGTCCGGGCAGCTGCTCCAGCACTGACCGCAGCCGGTGCAGAGTCCTGGATCGAGGTCCGGCATGAGGCTGCGCTGCGCGCTGAGGTCGCGGAAGGCCGCGCTCAGCGGCGGGATGGCGCCGAGCCCGAGATAGGGATCCGGCGTCAGCTCATGGGGTCGACCGGTGCGATAGAGCACGCCGACCTGGTCCCAGAAACGCGGCAAGCTGTCGTAGCCGTCGTCGCCATGTCCGAGCGCGCGCACCACGGTTGGTGCCTGGTCGTCGATGGGGGCTGGGGGACGCGGGGCATCGGGGAGCTGGAGGTAGTCGACGCGACGCACACCATTGAGTCCGGCCGCGAATTCGGCGGTCTTGGGATCTGGGCTCTCCGCTTGCTGTGTCTCCCAGAGGGACTGGGCGCGGCGGGTCGAGCTGTCCAGCCAGCCGCGCTCGATGAGCACACCGCAGATGGCGCCGAGCAGCGCGGAATCGAGATCCCCAGGCGGAGGCGTCAGGGCGTAGAGGGCGGTCTTCTGGTGTCGCAGCCCCTGTTGCAGTTCGGGGTCGAGACGCGGCCAGAGGATGCCGTCCTCGGCCGGGCCGAGGATGAGCAGGACGCCCTCCGGGCTGAGATGGAGCAGTGGATCAGAGCCCTGCACGGCGGCGTCGAGCGTCAAGACCGAGAGATCCACGGGCGGGATTGCGCCAGGATCGCGCAGGGTATCGGGACCAGTGGTCAGGCGGTCGATGCAGTAGGAACCCCAGGGCTGCGCCGGGAGTGCCGGTCGGCTGCGCAGGCGTCCGCCGAACAGGGCGAACAAGAGCGCCGAGGCCTCGGCCGCCAGACCTTCACCGCGTTGCCCGGACCGGCGATGGATGGCGAGCGTGAGCGCGCGTGCCGGGCGCAGGTCCGGCTCGGGCCGAGTGGAGCGCAGTCCGAGCTTGCCGATGTCTGGGTGATCGCGCTTCAGGCGGTCGAGCAGGATCTGACGCTTTGGGTAGGGGCTCGTGGCGGGGGCGAAGTCGAGGCCGAGATAGCGCGGAATCGGCTGACGTCTCTTGGCGGCCAGGCAGAGCGCGGTGAGGTCGGCGCCCCGCAACGGCAGACCGCCCAGCCCATAGATGACGGGCTGAGTGCGCAGCAGGCGGAGGTCCGAGAGTTCACGCCGTGCTGCTCCGGCCGCGCGATGCAAGGCGGCGCGCAGCTCACGCAGCAGTGGTGGCTCCTGGCCGAGCGGCCCATCCAGCCGTTCGAGCACCAGGACATCTTGACCTGCCTTCAGATGGGCGAGCAGCGCATCCTCGGGGAAGGGGGCCAACTGGCGCAGGCCGAGCACACCGACCTTGAGGCGCTCATGCTGCCGCAACCAGTCGGCCGCCGCCTCCGCGGTTTCCACGGCCGCGCCGAGCACCATGAGCACCAGGCTGGCATCCTCGACGCCATAGGCCGAGACGGCGGCGTGGCGACGCCCGGTCTCGCGGCCGAGATCGGCCATGGCCTGGCCAAGCGCTGCGGCGACGTCGCTCTCGAAGACCGCCTTGGACGCCGCGGCCAAACCCCAGATCTCGGATGCCTGCGTCGAGCCGAGCAGGACGGGGTGTTCCGGATCATGGCGGCGCGGCAGGCGGCGGCGTCGCTCGCCCAAGACGAGGCGCTGAGTCGCGCTGGATGCCTCGATGGTATCGCCTGGCTTGCCGACAAACCGGGTGATGAGCTCGCGGGGCGCCAGGCGCACGTCCTGCATGGCGAGTGCCGTTTGCTCGCCGTCCATTGCGACCAGTCCCGGGACCAGCACTTGCTCCGACACGCGGCGCGCGATCAGGCTGAAGTCCACCGCTTCCTGGGCATTGCTGGCCACCAGTACGAAACAGCCGCTGTCGCAGGCCATGTGCAGGGCCTCGTGGCCGCTGCCCGTGACCTGCGCCGGGCCGGACAGGGCGCGATTGGCGAGATGCAGGACCAGCGGGGCGCGATAGCCGGCAGCGGCCCGCAGTTGGTCCATGGCCGCGGCAAGATCGGTTGATGATAGAAAGACCGTCGCGCGAGCCCCGCCCAGGGACGCCCCCAGCGCACTCGCGATCGCGCCGCGCGCGCCTTCCGCGCCCAAGGTGTTCAGCGCGCTGCCGAGCCGATTGCGGCCGTGACGGCGCTGCTCGGCGCGCCAGGCGAAATCAGCCGTGTCGGCAGGAAAAGAGGCGCCCAGGCCGGCGACCTCGCTGATCGCTGCCTCTGTTGCCGCGATCGCGGTGTTGCCGTCGAGCGCCGTCGGCTCCCCGGCGTAAGGGCCCGCCACGCGCGCAGGGGAGCCGAGCACGCGCCGCAGCAAGCGCAAGGCGCTGTTCGAGAAGCTGGACATCAGAAGATTTCTCCAGCCGGACGGCACGACATAGTCAACGACCTGAACGGATCCATGATCAACAAAGGAATCAGACGCGGGGGTTCAATAGAATCTCTAAACATTACCATTCTCTCGCGCTGGTTGGCGCCCTTGCGGCAGCGGGATCCGCTCTGACGCTGGATCAGCTGCCATGCCGAGGTGAAAGACGCGGCTGTTCCTGGAACTGCTTCCCGGTGACCCACTGGATGGCTCCTGTCGGACAGCGGAAGGTTGCGTCTGGGCGCGCCGGCCCACCGGCCGAGTAGTCGATATTGGGCTGATTGTCTTCCATGCGGATGAGTCCGGGTGCGGCATCCGCGGCGCAGCGTCCGCAGGCATCGCAGGCGGCCGAGCAGAGGGACAGCGCGATATCGCCCGCCAGCGGCGTACTGCATTGGACGAAGAGGTGATGACTCTCGGGGACCAGTTCGAAGAGATCGCGAGGGCAGGCGTCAACACAGTCGCCGCAAGCCGTGCACTTGACCGGATCAACCACGGGCAGGCCGTTCGGGCTCATCTCGATGGCGTCGAAATCGCATGACGTCCTGCAGTCTGCCAGGCCAAGGCAGCCCCAGGCGCAGCCCTTGCCGCCACCCGAGACCAGGGACGCCGCGCGACAGCTCTCGAACCCGTGATACTCCGCGATCTGGAACGCCTGCGCCTTGCCACCGGCACAGTGCAGCCGCGCGGTGCGCCGCTCGCGCCCACCGGGGTCGACGTCCAGCAACGCAGCGACCGCATCGACGATGTCTGGACTGGCGACCGTGCAGTGCCCGGGCGAGACTTGGCCAGCGACCAGCTTCTCCGCGAAGGCCCGGCAGCCGGGCTCGCCGCAGGCGCCGCAGTTGGAGCCCGGCAGCAAGGTCTCGGCCTCATCGACACGAGGATCCTCGGCGACTCTCAGGTAGCGATAGGCGACGGCCAGAATGAGGGCGAAGGAAAAGCCGAGCCCGGTCATGATGGCCGGGGCGATGATGTAGTTGGTCATGCCGGTGTTTTCGGAGTCGGAATCAACTTGCCTTGCTTGTCGGCCTAGGCACCGAGGAGGCCGGGCAAAAGGTCGCTCAGGCGCACCACGAATTGCCCGAAGCCTCGGTCGACGTAGACCCCAATCTGTGCGATGCAGGAGTAGGCAAGCGCAAACTGAGCGACGGCGTAGCCGGCCAAGGTGAACTGGCCGAGGCTGAAGACACCGATGCCGAACTGAGCGATGGTGATGATGCCTGCCCCGAACTGGCCGATGGCGATGAAGCCGACGGCCGGCACGGGCACCTTGTTCGGGCGGAACTTGAAGGAGATATGCAGCAGGGGCAGGCCCATGACCCTGGCCTCCGATTTGTACTCGAAGCCCCAGCCGTCCCAGGCGGGCCTCGCGGGATAGGGCGCGCCGCATGATGGGCAGGTGATGGCGCTCTCGCTGATCTCGTGCTGACACTCACGGCATGGTTTCATGGCTTGACCTGCTGCATCGAGATGTTGAGGAATGAGATGTTGGGGCGTGAGTTGACTCCCTGTCATTCGCCCTTGCCCATTCGCCCTTGCCCATTCGGTCGGGCCCGCTGCTTTGTGGGAGCAGCGCCCCGCCGCGACCGGGTGTCGCGCCGAGGCGGCGCTCCCACCTCGGCGCGCCGGAAGGTTGATCACTGCCGCGCAGGCGATTGGGCTCAATTTTCCAAGTAGACGGACGAGGTGTCGAACGCCTCTTCCGGCGTGCCATGCCAGGTTCCGTTGTCGAAGAAGCTTGGCTCATAGGCGTCGTGACTGTAGGTGTAGAACGCCATCGTCCAGCGGTCCTTGTTGCCGAAATAACGCAGGCGACAAAGGTGTGTCGGTGTGTTGCGTAGCCGCTCTCTATACTCGTCAGCGGTTTGGCCGAATACCTTCGGATCGAAGTCGGGGGCGACGTATGGCTCGATGTAGGCGTCGATGTAGCAGAATTGGCTGCGAAATCGGACGTCGATCCGATTGAACTTGCCTGAGTAATGCTTCTCGGCATGGTCGAGGATCCGCTGACGAATACTGGGTTGGATCGCCGGCGGAATCTTCACGCCGCCTGACTGCGGGTCAAAGGTCCACATCTGCCTTGTCATTTGGTACTCATTCGGTTCGTTTCGTAAAGTGGGCGTTGATCGTCGGATCGCCCAGTCGGTTGAGTCGGCACCCTGCATCCTCAACAGGTAAAGCGACTTGCGAGCGGCGCCTCGCCGCGATCGCGCGCCCGTCGCGCCGAGGGCGGCACTCCCACCTGGGTGTGTGGGAATGATGATTCGTGCCTGTCCTGCCGTGTCTGGCGCTCGGCGCAGGTCATGATTCCTAAATAGAACCGATCGTCGAACATCTGGCAAGAGTCGTCCCGATGCTACCCCGAGGCGAGGCAAGCATCAAAGCCTCTGAATGGTGTGGAGCCGGCCTGTGCGCAGACTCTAGGCGTTGACGCCCATGCAGCGCTGACCGTCGTGGATGAGGTTGAGCGTGACCCACTCGTTGAAGGAGTCGACACCATGCCGCAGCCCCTGCTCGTAGAGGGTTTGAAGCATGATGCGCCCGACCTTGTCCGCGGCATAGCAGGCCCGCGGCTTGGATGCCCGGCCGAAGGGGCGCGTCCAACTGCAAGGGCACGCGTGAAACGTCTTCGGACTCAGAAGCTGTCTGCAAGACGTGTAGCGACTTCAGTCGCCCTTGGTTAGGGCGAGTGGGCGACTGAAGCCGACCCGATCACCCGGCCATCCGGGCCTCGGCGCTGATTTTCAGACTGCCTCTCAGCCGTGAGATCACCGCGGCAATGCGCTCGCGCATAGATCGGCCATTGGCGAAGGGCGCAACCTTGCGCCGCCAATCCAGCTTCGCCTGACCAAGCGCCTCCATCGCCTTCCAACCTTGCGCTCCACTGAGCATGGCACAGACCGGCCACCAGTAGAATTTCCATCAACGGCTACCGCTTGTTGCGCTCAACCCGGGGTTCCCGAAGCTGACCGACACAAGCAACTTCTTGAGGTCATTTCTCGCCATCATGCCGCAACCAATTATCCGCAAAGACATCTCGTGCTCGCCCGCCCTCGGGCCATATACTCGCACTCGAAAAACTGCTAACGTTCATGCCCATCTCGAAACACTCAATACTCTGCATTGGGCTAGATCGCGTAATCCACGGAAGTTTCGCGGTTCTGAGCATGCCCGCATCAACAGTGACTTAGGTGCATGCGGCTTGGGTGGTGTTGGCACCAAAGTGGGCAAACCCCCTCGAAAAGGCCAGAACTTCAGGTAATCGATATTCCGTCCCTTAAGCACAGTCGTTTGGCTCCGACTGATCACTCCCTGCCTAGGTTTCGACCGAGCGCCGCCCTGATCCGCTCCCTGGTGCATCCGGCGCCTCGGGCCTGTTGCTTCGACCGCAGCTGCCGCGGCACCCCTGGTGCGGCTGCCCGCCAGGCGAACGGATCCCGACTGGCGCGGGCGTCTGGCGCCTTCCTCCTCTCGGTGTCCCTAGCGGGGACGCCGATCCAGATGCTCGGGGCCGAGGTGCGCTTGGAGCCGATTCGTCCCATCCCGGAGGCAGCGACACTCGAGGCGCGTGCCGCCGCGCTCGGCGAGCGTTTGTTCGCCGACCCCCGACTGTCGCGTGATGGCCGTATGAGCTGCGCGTCTTGCCACGATCTTGCCCGCCATGGCGCCGATGGGCGCACGCACCCGAGCGGCACCGAAGTAACGCAGGGGAGCGTCAAGACGCCGACGGTCTACAACAGTGGACTGAGCTTCGTTCAAGGCTGGAACGGGCGCGCGCCGACATTGGAGGCCATGGTCGGCCTGGCGGTGACGAGTCCGGCCTTCATGGGCTCCAGTTGGTCCAAGGTCATTCAAGGGTTGAGGTCGGACGCGAAGCTGAATGCCGACTTCGATGCAGTCTTCGATGAGGCGCCGACGCCGGAGACCGTCACGGCGGCAATCGCCGCCTTCGAGCGCTCACTGGTGACGCCAAACTCCCGTTTCGACCGCTGGCTCGCTGGCGAAGACGAGGCCATTGACGAAGCAGAGCTGGACGGCTATCGCCTCTTCAAGTCCTATGGCTGTGTCAGCTGCCATCAGGGCGCGAACGTCGGCGGCAACATGTACGGTCGCATGGGACTGATGGGCGACTATTTCGCTGACCGCGGGGGTGAGATCACCCCAGCGGATCTCGGGCGTTTCACGATCACCGGCCTCGACGAAGATCGTCACTTGTTCAAGGTCCCCAGTCTTCGATTGGCTGTGCGCAATCCGCCCTATTTCCATGACGGCAGCACGGAAACCCTTGCCGAGGCGATCCGGGTGATGGCGCGCTATCAGCTGGGCCGCTCCATTTCCGACGAGCATGTCGCCGCGATCGAGCGATTTCTAACGACCCTGGTCGGCGAGCATCCCAGGCTGACCCCATGAGGCGGCGTCGCAGCTTTTTCCAACTCTTCTTGTTAGCCACGGCGATCCTGGTCGTGCTGCTGCTCTTTGCGCGGACCCAAGTCCTGGACAATGACGCCTATTTCGGCTGGTCGCGGGACCTGCTTGCGGTCAAGGAACTCGAGGCCCAGCTCGACCGCGACCTCTTGCGCGTGAGCGCCTTCCTGCTGACGCAGTATGACCCGCTGACCGATGTCCAGGAGAAGCTGGAGCCCCTGGGACGACGCTTCCGCGATCCCGGCGCCGGACGTTATGGCAGCACCACGGATGGGATCGATGAGGCCATCGACGCTTACTGGCGCAGCCTGGGCCGGAAGCAGGCGCTGGTCGAGCGCATCAAGCTGCAGGCCGCGCTCCTGCGCAATGGCCTGAGCTACCTTCCGCTGGCGGTCGAGGAGCTGGCGGCCAGCGGCACGCCGACCGCGGGCACCGTTCTGACCTTGCTGAATCGGCTGTACCTGCTCAATCTCTTCCCGAGCGAAAGCGATGAAAGGGCGATTCGCGAGACGCTCTCGCGGTTGGACGCGCGCATCGCAGAGCAGGGGCCGGATGCGGCCATGCTGCAGAATACGGTGAGTCACATGCGCGCCAATCTCGCGGGGCTGCTGGAGCTGCGGCGTTTGCGTGACGACTACCTCGCGATGCCGAGCGGTGAGCGGTTCGAGCGGCTGCAGACGCTCTACACCGCCCATCGCGCCAGCGCTGCGCACCGTGCCGAGCAATTCAGCAGGATCCTGTTCGTGCTGACGCTACTGCTGCTGCTCGGTTTGGCGCTGGTGCTGCGTCACCTGGAGCAGACGCGCGCCCTTGCGGTGCGCGAGCGCAACCGCCTCAGGGATGCCGTGGAGAGCCTGGGCGAGGCCTTTGCGCTGTTCGATTCGCGCGGGCGGCTGCTGCTCAGCAATCGGCGTTTCGCCGATTTTTACCTCTGGCTGGCCAAGAGTCTCGAGCCGGGCGTCGCCCACGCGCAGTTGGAGCGTGAAACCCTGGAGCGACTCCAAAGAGTACCGGCAGCGGGCGCCACGGGCGCCTCCGCGACCAGCCAGACCTATTTCGAGCATCTCGAGGATGGCCGCTGGTATCTGGCCAGCGATTCCAAGACCGCAGAGGGTGGAATGGCCTGCGTGCGCTTCGATATCACCGAGGCGAAGCGCCGCGAGCTGGAGCTGCGCAAGCTCTCCCTGGTCCTCGAGCAGAGTCCGGCCTCGGTGATGATCACCGACACCCAGGGCAGCATCGAGTACGTCAATCCGAGATTCGAGGAGGTGACCGGTTATCGCGCCGACGAAGTTCTGGGCCGCAAGCCGAGCTTTCTGAAATCCGGCGACACGTCCGAGGAGGAGTATCGGGACTTGTGGGAGACGCTCTCCGCCGGCCGCGAATGGCGCGGCCACTTCCACAACAGGCGCAAGGACGGCAGCATCTTTTGGGAGTCGGCGTCCATCTCGCCGGTGCGGGATGAGGCCGGGCGCGTGACCCACTTCGTCGCCGTCAAGGAAGATGTCACCGCGCGCAAGCGGGCCGAGGACCAGCTGCGCATGAACGCCACGGTCTTCGAGACGACGGCCGATGCCATCATGGTCACGGACGCCGACAACCGCATCAAGACGGTGAATCCGGCGTTCACACGCATGACCGGCTACGCGCCCGAGGACGTGCTGTGCAAGGACCCGAGGATCCTCAGCTCGGGTCGGCACAATGCACGCTTCTATCGGCGGCTTTGGGAGCGGCTCTTGGGCCAGGGCTCCTGGTCAGGCGAGATCTGGGCTCGGCGCAGGGACGGCAGCGTCTTCCCCGCGCTGACCTCCGTGGTGGCCACCAAGGATGACTGCGGACGCGTGATGGAGTTCGTCGCCGTCTTCTCCGATATGACGCAGCGCAAGAGCGACGAGCAGCAGATCCGTTATCAGGCCAACCACGATGCCTTGACCGGCCTGCCCAATCGCGCGCTCCTGCAGGACCGCTTGGAGCTTGCCATCGCGGCCGCGCAGCGCGCGCAGCGCGCCTTGGCCGTCCTCTTCGTGGACCTCGATCGCTTCAAGTCGGTCAACGAGACCTTCGGGCATGTCAATGGTGACCAGCTGTTGCAAAAGGTGACGAGGCGGCTCGACGCCTGCGTGCGGCAGGCCGACACCCTGGCGCGTTTCGGTGGCGATGCCTTCGTGATCCTCTTGCCCGAGGTGGGCAGCGGGGCGGAGGTTGCCACGGTCGCTGACAAGATCATCGCTCGTATCGGCCAGCCCTTCCATCTGGCCGACCGAGAGGTCTATGTCGGTGCGAGCATCGGCATTGCCCTCTACCCGGAGGACGCCGAGACTGCCGATGCCATGCTGCTGCATGCCGACATGGCGACGACGCGCGCCAAAGAGGCGGGACGCAACCGCTACCAATTCTTCACCATCGGCATGCAGCGCTCGGTCCGTGCCAAGGCGGAACTCGAGCACGAGCTGCGCCGAGCCATCGACCGGCAGGAGCTGGTGCTCCACTATCAGCCCGTGGTCGACGCGGCGACTCGCCGCCCGGTCCACTACGAGGCCCTGGCACGCTGGCATCATCCGACGCATGGCATGGTGTCGCCGGACCGTTTCATTCCGCTGGCCGAGGAGACCGGGCTGATCGAGCCGCTCGGTCGCTGGGTGCTCGAGACCGCCTGCCGGCAGCTCAGCGCATGGCAGCGGATGGGCTGGTCCCACTTGGGCTTGGCGGTCAACGTTTCCGCCCGTCAGCTCGAACTCGGCTTCACCGCGGCGGACGTGGAATCCATCCTGGCGGCCAGCGACGTCGCGGCGACCAGCCTGGTGCTGGAGATCACCGAGGGGCTGATGCTCGACGGCCGCGCCGAATTCTGCACCCGGCTGCAAGAGCTTCGGGATTTGGGGGTTCGGCTCGCCGTCGACGATTTCGGAACCGGCTATTCCTCCCTCGGCTATCTCAAGCGTTTCCCCGTCGACGAGCTGAAGATCGATCGTTCCTTCGTGCAGGGCTTGCCCGATAGCAGCGACGACGTGTCTTTGGTCGAGGCGATCATCGGGATGGCCCGTAGCCTGGGTCTCGAGCTGGTCGCGGAGGGCGTCGAGGACGAGCGCCAGCTCGCGTTTCTCCGCCAGCGTGGTTGTGGCTTGCTGCAAGGCTACTTACTGGGCCGGCCGGCGTCCGGGGAGGCGGTGTCCGAGCTGCTCGCCTGCTCGTTAGATTCGTCTTCCCCTGATCTTGATTCGGCTCTGCATCCATAGGGATTGCCTGATCTGGTCCCTTGACCGACTCTGGTGTCCGTGGGCGGGCGGTTGTGTCACGTCGGTGTCAGCATGGGGATCGCGGTCTTCCCCGATGATGCCGATGACATGGACACGCTGATTCGTCGTGCCGACAACGCCATGTACGAGGTAAAAAGGCGCTGGCAAGAACAGCGATCACATCTATGATCCGGTGGCTGATCGAGGATGTGGGCGTTGATCATCGGATCGTCCTGTTGGTTGCGTCGACACCGTGCATCCTTCAGGCAAGGCGACGTGGGAGCGGCGCCCCGCCGCGATCGCGCAACCGTCGCGGCAAGGCGCCGCTCCCACTGGCCGTGCGCTTGGACCGAAGGATGATCGAGACCAGGATGTGGTCCTCGGCCGCCTGCGGTATCGCCAGGGAGCGCCCCTTGGTTGCTTCTCTGAGTTCGGTCGGGCGATACTTCTTCCAACGAATAAGGTTAGATCGTCCGAGCGAAGCGAGCGACGATCTGAACCGGTTGTTGGACAAGCCCGGGATCGTGGCG
>NZ_JAAIJR010000061.1 GCF_010915725.1 Thiorhodococcus mannitoliphagus | reverse complement strand
CGTATTTATTTATCGATTCAAGCCAGAATTATAACACCATTTCAGCGAGTTAATGGGCGTATGTCAGGAGTTCTGCAGTGACCTCGACGCCGAAGAGAAGTCGTTCCGGCAGCGTCAGGGCGACCTCTTCGAGACCGACTTCGACGATCCCAGCTCCTTCTGATTAACCTCACCTCGGCGGGCGAACGCCCGTCGGGGCACGCCCGTGCTCGGCTCCAAGCTCGAAACCCCCAGCACCCCCTGACGACCTCTACCTCAGCCGCCCCCATCGCCTCACACGATTCCACCTCCTGCCTTTACCTCACCGCAGCGAGCAATCCGGGAAAGGCTCTCATCGTCAGCGTGAAACAATTCGAGAAATGGCCGGTGAACGAATGTGACAGACAACAAGGCTGGGCGAAGACCGGAGAGAGATGCGTTCCCTTCCCATTGATCGGGCTCAACGACGCGCCCCAGGTTTAGGCCCCCGACTATTCGCAGGGCACGAAGAAGTCGTTGGTTAGCGCCTCGCGGCACTGTGCCTCGACACCGCCATCCAGCTGTGAGGTGGACTTGGCTGTCAGCGCCGCCTTGGCCATGTCGACGAGATCATTGGCAAGGCGGCAGGGATCGGACAAGCTGCAGCGGAAGTCCAGGCCGCACACGCGATCGACGAGTTCGTAACAGGCCGAGGTTTGGGGCAGGACGGAGACGGGCGAGGCAGGATCCCAAGCCTCGAGCATGCCTTGGCTCTGCACCGCCCTGCCGCCTTGGACGATGACCACGGAGCCGTCGTCCAAGCGGTGCACGCCGTCCCAAAGGGGTGCTCTCTGCTGGCCATCCGTGCGCCAGGCTCGGTGCGTCGAGGGGTCGACCTCGACGCGCGACCCATCCTGCAAGGTCCCACTCCATTCAGCGCCGATCACCAGGCTTGCCGACATCAAGAGTGTCGTGCCAAGCAGACCTGCAAGCAGACGAAGCCAGTAAGACCTAAACCAAGACACGACTCGCCTCCAATGACTCAAGGATCAGGTTGGATGGGACTCCCCGAAGTGCCTTTCCAGCGTAGCCGATAACAGCAGACTTGCCAGCACGAAGCCGAGGAAGAGATAGAATCCGGGCTCCAACGCCGTGCCATTGGTGGTCAGGATCTGCGTCCCGAGCGCGCCGGACGCCGAGCCGCCATCGTCCGGCGGGCGGGTGAGGCTGCGAAGCTGGCTCCCGATGAGCCCATCGAAGCCGAGATAGGCCATAAAGATGGCGATGACCAGCACATCAGCCATGGACCACTTGCCCGAGCGCAACGCAAAGAAGCGGACCAGCGCCGACGCCCGCGCCTGACGCAGGTCGAAGTAGTAGAGGTAGGTCATCACCACCTTGATCGCCGGGAAGACGACGCTGAAGAGCGTAATGAGCACGGCGACCAGCAGCATGTCCGCGGCCCCGGTCTCGACCAGGATGCGCACGACCTCGAAGATGCTCTTGGTCTGGAAATAGAGGGTCTGATTCGTGAAGACGATGGGCTCGCCCAAGAAGGTCAGCTGAAGCTCGGTGATGCTGGCCTCGATCTCGATCATGGGCGTCAGAATGCCGCCGAGCAGCAGGATGACCGTGGCGCCGGTGAGCAGAAAGAGCTTGAAGGGATCGAAGCTTGCTCGCCCAGGCGCGCCCTCCCCCGCTTCACTCCTGGAGCGCCCTGTCATGCACAGCAGAAAGAGCAGCGCCACCAGACCCAGGAGCATGCCAAGCCGCTGCTGCAAGGGTCGCTGCTCCATGGCAATCCTCGCCTCCAGGGTCGCGGCACAGCTTTCCCGGTCGACGCAGCTATAGCGCAGCATGAGCGCGTTCAGCGCGGAGCGATCCACCTTGGCAAAGGTCGCGTCAGAGGTCTGACGGATCAGTCTGGTGAGCTGCGCCTTGATCTCCTCCTGCACCTCTGGCTTGCTGAGCTGGTCGACCACGATCTCGGCGTATTGAGGGACTTGCCGCCGCAGCTTGTCGAAGTCGATCAGCATGTCCTGGATGCCCTGCTGTAGGGCGCCCTGCAGCTGGTCCATCCAGCTTCCGCCGCGCTTGATATTGCGCCGCCGCAGGTAGCGCTCGAGTTCGACCAGCATGGTCTCCAGGACTTGCTCGACCGCCTTGACCACCTGAGGACGATTCTCCTCGGTCAAGTCGAGTTCGCTGACACGCTTCTCGATGACCGCCGAGATCCGATCCACCCACTCATCCGCATCCAGCAGGCCATAGCGCACGTGATAGACCTCGGCCAGGTCGGTCTTGAGGACCTTGATGCGGTTGAGGTCGGCGACGAGCTGGACCGTCAAGACCGCCGCTGCAACAAAGAGCAAGACGGCCGCGAGTCGTCTCAGGATAAAGGCGGTAGACACTTGGTTAGAACCTCCCCGACGCTGCTGATTTGGGCCGAGCGATCAGCCGCAATGTCCTCGTCTGATCGCTTCGGCCCCGAAGTCGAACAGTCTCCTTAGGAGACCGCCTTCAAGGCCGGCGCTTGCATCTGCGGTAGAGGCGCGGCCAGCGCCGGGCGCTCATAAGAGACGCGCACAGCGGCTGGCCCGAGCAGCTTCCGCAGCCGCTTGAGCAAGGCGTCCTTCGGCTGGATACGCCAGGCATTGCCGAGCATCAGCTCGCCCTCGGCACCTGGGCGGCGGTAGGTCAGACGCACGGGCGTGTCGCCTTCACGAAAGGCCGCGAGCGCCTCCTTCAACGCCGCCAGCCTTGCCCCACCCTCGGCGTGCGCCCTGTCGTCGGAGAGGTCAAGGACGAGCTGGAGATGATCCGCGCTGGATTCGCGTGCCTCCTCGAAGGTACGGATGCTGTCCGCCCGCAGCGACCAGGAGTCACGATATTCGTCGAAGTTGAGGCTGCCGGTCATGCTGAGGATCTGATCGGGCACCAGTAGCTGGCGTGTCTGCTCGTAGAGTTCCGAGAAAACGGCAGCCTCGATGCGTCCGGTGCGGTCGTCCAGCACGACCGAACCCATGCGCCCCCGCTGGGTCTTGCCGTGACGCACGCTGACCACCAACCCGATCACGGTGCGCTTCTCCCGATCACGCCGGTCGCGGCGACCCAATTCGCGGTCGGACTCCAGCAGTTTGGCGATACGCATCCCGGACATGGCATTGAGTTCGTCGTCATAGCGGTCGATGGGATGGCCGGTGAGATAGAGCCCCAGGGTCTCCTTTTCGCCCTGCAAACGCTGCTCGTCCTCCCAGTCGGCCTTGACCTCGCCGACCAGCTGCGGATCCGGGGCCGGGGCCGCGCTCGGCTCGAGCGCGCCGAAGAGATCGGCCTGTCCGGCCGCCTGGGTCGCGTTGTGCTGCTCGGCCGCCTTGAGCGCCAGCGGCAGGTGAACCATGAGGGTCGCACGGTTGGGACCAAGCTCATCGAGCGCCCCGGCCCGGATCAAGGCCTCCAGCACGCGGCGATTGACCTTGTGCAGATCGATGCGGCAGCAGAAGTCCCAAAGGTCGCGAAAGGGGCCGCCCGCCTTGCGGACCTCGATCATGGACTCGATCGCGGACTCGCCCACGCCCTTGATGGCGCCCATGCCGTAGATGACAGTGCGATCGTCGGCGATGGTGAACTGGTAGGCGGAGCGGTTGATGGCCGGCGGCTCCACCTTGAGCTTCATCTCGCGGCATTCGTCGATCAGGGTCACCACCTTATCGGTGTTGTCCATATCGGCGCTCAGTACCGCAGCCATGAAGGCGGCCGGATAATGCGTCTTCAGCCAAAGGGTCTGGTAGCTGACCAGGGCGTAGGCGGCCGAATGGGACTTATTGAACCCATATCCAGCGAATTTATCCATCAAATCAAAGATATAGGTCGCAGTTTCCGGCTCGACACCGCGCTTTCCAGAGCCCTCCATGAAAATGGCACGCTGCTTGTCCATCTCGGACTGCTTCTTCTTGCCCATGGCGCGGCGCAGCAGGTCGGCACCACCGAGCGAGTAGCCGGCCAGGACCTGGGCGATCTGCATGACCTGCTCTTGATAGAGGATGATGCCGTAGGTCGGCTTGAGGATGGGTTCCAGATCCGGATGCGGATAGGCGACGTCGGCGCGGCCGTGCTTGCGGTCGATGAAGTCGTCCACCATGCCGGACTGCAGCGGACCGGGGCGAAAGAGGGCGACCAGGGCGGTGATATCGCCGAAGTTGTCGGGCTGCAGCTTCTTGATCAGCTCCTTCATGCCGCGCGATTCGAGCTGGAAGACGGCGGTCGTCTCGCAGCGCTTGAGGAGGGCAAAGGCTTCCTCGTCGTGGGGATCGATGCGATTGATGTCGATCGGCGGCTCGCCCTTGGCGGCGCGGCCCTCGTTCACCGTCTTGAGTGCCCAGTCGATGATGGTCAGGGTGCGCAGACCCAGGAAGTCGAACTTGACCAGGCCGACCTGCTCGACGTCGTCCTTGTCGTATTGGGTCACCAGGTTCTCGCCGCCGGGCTCGCAGTAGAGCGGCGCGAAGTCGGTCAGCACGGTGGGCGCAATGACGACGCCGCCGGCATGTTTGCCCGCGTTGCGTGTCAGCCCTTCCAGCATGCGCGCCATGTCGATGATGGCCTGTACCTCTTCGTCGTCATCGTAGGCGCGCTTGAGATCCTCGCTCTCCTGCAACGCCTTTTCGAGCGTCATGCCGAGTTCGAAGGGCACCATCTTGGCGATCTTGTCGACGAAGCCGTAGGGCTGTCCCATGACACGGCCGACGTCGCGCACCACGGCCTTGGCCGCCATGGTGCCGAAGGTGATGATCTGCGAGACGGCGTCGCGGCCATACTTGCGCGCCACATAATCGATGACCCGGTCGCGCCCCTCCATGCAGAAGTCGACGTCGAAGTCGGGCATGGAGACGCGCTCGGGGTTGAGGAAGCGCTCGAACAGGAGATCGTGCTCGATGGGATCCAGGTCGGTGATCTTCAGCGCGTAGGCCACCAGGGAGCCCGCGCCCGAGCCGCGCCCCGGCCCGACCGGGATGCCGTTGTCCTTGGCCCACTGGATGAAGTCCGCGACGATGAGGAAGTAGCCGGGGAAGCCCATCTGCAGAATGACGTCGAGTTCGATCTGCAGCCGCTCGTCATAGACCTTGCGCCGCTCGGCGAAGTCCGGGGCATCGCGGTCGAAGGTTCGATCCAGGCGCCACTCGAGCCCCTTGCGCGACTCCTCGGCGAAGAAGCTGTCGATCGTCATCCCCTCGGGCACCGGGAAGACCGGCAGGAAATTGTCGCCGAGCTTGAGCTCCAGATTGCAGCGCTTGGCGATCTCGACCGAGTTCTCCAGCGCCTCGGGCAGATCGGCGAAGAGTTCCGCCATCTCCTCGGGCGTGCGCAGAGACTGCTCCTTGCTGTAATCGCGCGGTCGGCGCGGATCGTCCAGGGTGCGCCCCTGGTTGATGCATACGCGGGCCTCGTGCGCCTCGAAGTCCGAGGGCGCGATGAAGCGCACGTCGTTGGTCGCCACCAGGGGGACGCCGCGACGGCTGGCCAGCGCGACGCTCGATTCGATCAGCTCGGCCTCAGCTTCCCGCCCCGTGCGAATCAGCTCCAGGTAGTAGCGATCACCGAAGGCCTGCAGCCAGGAATCGAGGATCTGGTCCGCAAGGTCCGCGCGCCCCTTCAGCAGTGCCTGGGCCACGTCACCGCACGGCCCGCCGGACAGTGCGATGAGGCCATCGCTCGCCGCGAGGATCCAGTCGCGCTCGACCTGAGGGAGACCAAGGTGCTGACCCTCGACATAGCTGCGCGAGATGAGTCTGGTTAGATTCAGGTAGCCCTGCGCGTTCTGAACGAGCAGCACCAGCCGATGCGACTGATTGGGGTCCTCCGGATTGCGAACCCAGAGATCCGCCCCGGCGATGGGCTTGAGCCCGGCACCGACGGCGGCTTTGTAGAAACGCACCAGCGCGAAGAGATTGCCCTGATCGGTGACCGCGACCGCCGGCATGCCGGCCCCCGCCGCAGCCTTGACGAGCGGCTTGATCCGGACCAGGCCATCGACCAGTGAGTACTCGGAATGCAGATGCAGATGAACGAAGCTCGGATTCACGAATGCCCTGTGATAGTGAGTGGATCTGACGGGGGTAACCCAATGCGGCTGGCTAGTCTAACCACTGGACCCCGGTCTGAAGATACGGAAATATCCATCGAAGCCCGCGGTCGGATAGGCGGGCTTGTGGAGTCGGCGAGGAGGGAGATGAAACTTATTTTGAATCAGCGACTTAAAGCCACCAAGAAGGATCGAGACAGATGTATCTGCATCCCCTTGAAACTGGCCTTGTCAAGCCTTTTTTTGATGCCGTTCAGGGCGCTCAACTGAGGCTTGACAGCACGGATTGGAAGCCAGTTCCCACCACATGATTCAGCCAAGAAAGGGCGCGGTGACGAGCTCCTTTTGACCTGGCCGAGCGCCGTGGAACCGCACAGAGCGGGCACGACCCGAGCCGATCGAGCCAGGGCTCCTCTTCGTGCCGTTCGCGCCTTTGCGGCTAAAACGCCTGCGGTCAAAACTGCCGCATCTCGGCTCAACGCTGCTCAGGGAGCAGCATGGAACGCGATGTCACTTCAAGGCACGCACCGGCTCGAGAATCTCGGGATGATCCCAAACCGGCTCACCCGTGGTCCGCAGCGCCAAGCGGCCTTGGGTGTCGATGACGAAGGTCGTCGGTAGCCCGCTCATCGGATAGCTCCGCATGACACTGGCATCGCTATCGATGGGAAGTGGAAGCTCGAGGCCGAAGTCCTGCCGAAAGCGATCGACCGTCTCGGGGTCCTCGCCCACATTGAGAGGCTGTCTGGAAATCATCGTAGAGGCTCCTAGGATCCTTGAGGTCGCAAAATGCTTGCAGATGAGTCAAATTTCGACGAAGCGTCCGACCATCCAAGGCCGCCGGGATCGGGATCGGGATCGGGATCGGGATCGGGATCGAACCGACGATAGCGATTCCGATCCCGATAGCGATCCCGATGGCATGACTCGTCGGTCTGAGGCGAAGCCTCCCTAGGAGTTTACAGACAGCTTCTGATGGCAAGGACATCAATGCCCTCCTCTCCGAGCCGCTCATAGGCGCGCTGCAGTGAGGGCATCTCCGTCCGGCAGGGCGGACACCAGGTGGCCCAGAAATTCAGGACGAGCGGGCGGCCCAGGGAGTCCGCTAACCGATGGACACTACCGCCCGGAGCCATCAGCTCGAAGTCGGCCGCCGCTGGCGTTCCCGGAACCCGCATCAAGCCACCGGCGAGCACTGAGAAGCTCAGCAGAAGCGTCGGTACAACGGCGATGAAGCCTTTGGGTCGCTTCGAGAACGTCATGGAGATGAATCCTTCTGATAGAGCCGGCAGTCGCCAATGATCTTTGGCCGGACATCGTCAACAGGCGAGACCGAGCCTGGGGGAATCGGCCTTGAGATTCCGGATGGCAGGACATGACAGCCGCGTTGGAGGCGCGTCCAGCCGCAAGACCGAGGTTCAAAGGCTTCGCTTCCCTGCCGTCCATGTCACAATTCAGCCACCACGCATCAAGCCCTTCTGGAAGCCATGGACCGCAATCCAACCTTGTCGACACGCCTTAACCATTTGCTCTGGGGGCCAAACCTGGCTCAACGACCGCCCTGGCAGGCCAAGCTCGTCTGGACGGGACGGCTCCTCTACGCGGTCACAAGGGATCTGACGCAAGGCAACCTCACGCTGCACGCCATGAGCCTGGTCTACACCACGCTGCTGTCCCTGGTGCCCCTGCTCGCCGTTAGCTTCTCCGTGCTCAAGGGCTTCGGCGTCCACAACCAGGTCGAGCCGCTGTTGATGAGCGCGCTCCAGCCGCTCGGAGCATCCGCACCAGAGATCACCGACCTTATCATCAGATTCGTCGACAACATGCGGGTCGGCGTGCTCGGTTCGGTCGGTTTGGCCTTACTGCTTTACACGGTCCTTTCGCTCATCCAAAAGATTGAGGGGGCCTTCAACTACGCCTGGCGCGTGACGGAGATCCGTCCCATCGGGCAGCGCTTCACGCAGTACCTCAGCGTACTCTTGATCGGCCCCGTGCTCTTCTTCTCCGCCGTCGGCCTGTCCGCCTCGCTGGGAAGCAACACCTTCGTGCAATCCGTCATGCACTTGGCCCCGATGAGCAAGCTGATCGAGATCTCGAGCGTTCTCGCGCCTTACTTGATGATCTCCCTGACCTTTGCCTTCGTCTATCTGTTCGTCCCCAATACGCGGGTGCGCGTCCCCTCGGCACTCATCGGGGCCTTCATTGCCGGTCTGCTTTGGGAGGTCGTGGGCGGCGTTTTCTCGACCTTCATGGCCGGCTCCACCCGCTATATGGCGATCTACTCGAGCCTCGCCATCCTGGTGCTCTTCATGATCTGGGTCTATCTGGGGTGGCTCATCCTGCTGATCGGAACCAGCGTCGCCTTCTACCACCAGCATCCCGAATACCTGACGACGGCAAACCGCGAGATCCGCCTGAGCAACCGGCTGCGCGAGCACCTGGCGCTTGCGATCGCCGCCGAGATCACACAACGCCATCTGAGCGGCGCGCCGCCCTGTGACTGTGAGCTGCTATCGAAGCGGATGCAGCTTCCGAACCTCAATATCCAGCGCGTCCTGAAGATGCTGGAGCGTGCCGGCTACATCGTCAAGATCGACCGACAGGACAGCGACACAGCTGGATTCGTGCTTGGTCGTGCGCCCGAAGGCATCAGGGTCATCGAGCTGCTGCGGCACGTCCGCGGCTACGAGGAGACCTGGAGTGGCTTTCAAGAAGCGTCGCCGGAGCCTGGCGTGGCCCGTGTCGAATCCGCACTGGAGGCGGCCCTCGACGACGCACTCAATGGCTTGACGTTGCGGGACCTAGCGACCGGCTTAGAAGATCAGACTGAGCCGCAGGCTTGAACAGGACGGTGCAGCGACGCGATCAACCCTGGCTCTGCGACTGAGATTGCGACTCGGGAGGCGGCGGGAACCAGGTCTTGGCGACCTCGTCGTGCAGCTCGCCGACGCCGACCTGAAGCTCGTCGACGAAGGCATGTAACTGCTGATGGCTCAGTCGCCCAGGCACCACGGCCTCCAGGTTACGCTTGAGACGGCCATGCACCCGCAGCGGAGCCTCGTTGCGCGGCAGCTTCTCCAAGCTCACCCGCACCGTAGAGAGGCAGTGGCCGACCGAGCGCGGGAAGGCGTCATGCTGCAGCAAGAAGCGCAGCACCGCCCCGCGCTGCACGCGGACCTGCTCGCTGCGCCGGTAGGCCTGATAGGCAGTCAGGGACTTGAGCACACTGACCCATTGGATGGTCTCATAGGGCCGCAGCTCGGTGGCTTCCGCGGGCAACAGGCTCGCCGAGCGCACGTCAATGATGCGCGTCGTCATGTCGGCGCGCTCAAGGAAGCGCCCTAGATGGAGGAAATCGTAACCCTGGTCGTGCAGCATGGTTCCGGAGAGCATGCCGGCCATGGTTTGAATGCTCTGGACGATGTGTTTGAGATAGGTGTGCCGCCCGCCTTTGGTGAGTCCCTTTTGCAGCTGCTCCCGCGCATAGAGATAGAGTTCATTGAGCAGCTCCCAGGCCTCGCGCGGGACGAAGTCGCGGATGGTCCGGCAATTCTCGCGGGCGGCCTCCAGCGAGTAGAGAATCGAGCTGGCATGACGCTCGTCTCCGATCAGGAACTTCAAGACCTGGCGCTCGCCGTAATCCTTGTAGTGCTCCTCGAAGAGCGCATTCGCGCCCGTGATATCGACCAAGGGACGCCAGCCGGGCGCAATACCCTTGGGCAAATCCATCAGCAGGTTGGCATTCACGGTGACGATACGCGCCGTGTTCTCCGCGCGCTCGATACAGCGCGACAGCCAATAGATGTTTTCTGCAACACGCGACAGCATCGAATCCGCTCCGTTAGATCAGTGGGCTTCTCGCCTAGTTGACTTCAGACTGCTCGGGCAGGATCCAGGTGTCCTTGCTGCCGCCGCCCTGAGAGGAGTTGACCACCAGTGAGCCTTTGCGCAGGGCGACCCGCGTCAGACCACCCATGGTCACTTGCTGCCGGTCGGCAGAAAGGATGAAGGGACGCAGATCCACATGGCGCGGCTCCAGCTTTTGGCCGATGATGGTGGGCACCGTGGAGAGCTTGAGCGCAGGCTGAGCGATATAGTTGCGCGGGTCCTTCTTGATCAGCTCGGCGAACTTGTCTCGCTCAGCCTTCGTCGATGCAGGGCCGACCAGCATCCCGTAGCCGCCGGACTCGTTGGCCGGCTTCACAACCATCTCCTCCATGTGCTCTAAGGTGTAGGCGAGCGCGTCGGGCTCCATGCAGCGGTAGGTGGGCACGTTCGGGATGATGGGGTCCGCATCCAGATAGTATTTGATGATCTCCGGAACGAAGGCGTAGACGACCTTGTCATCCGCCACACCGGCGCCCGGAGCATTGGCGAGCGCGACCTTGCCCGCCTTCCAGGCCCGCAGCAAACCGGGCACGCCGAGCGCGGAATCGGGCAGAAAGGCCTCTGGATCGAGGAAGAGGTCATCGATCCGACGGTAGATGACATCCACCCGCGCGGCACCGTCGACGGTCCGCATGTAGACGCAGTCTTCATCGTCGACGAAGAGGTCGCGGCCCTCGACCAGCTCGCAGCCCATCTGCTGCGCCAGATAGGCATGCTCGAAATAGGCCGAGTTGTAGATGCCCGGCGTGAGCACGACCACCTCTGGGTAGTCCGCTGGCCGCGGCGACAGGGCTGCCAGGGTATCGAAGAGCTGCGAGGGATAGTCATCGACAGGCAGGGGCGCATAGTGCTCGAACAGCTCGGGAAAGACGCGTTTGGTGACCAAGCGGTTCTCGAGCATGTAGGAGACGCCGGAGGGCACCCGGAGATTGTCCTCCAGCACATAGAGGATGCCGTCCCCGTCGCGCACCAGGTCCGAGCCGCAGATGTGCGCCCAGATCCCGAGCGGCGGGTCAATGCCGACGCACTGCGGCCGGAAGTTGACCGACTTGGCGAGCACCTCGGCCGGAAAGACCCCGTCCTTGATGATGCGCTGATCGTGGTAGAGGTCGTCGATGAAGAGGTTGAGCGCCTGAACGCGCTGCTTGAGGCCCGCCTCGACACGCTCCCATTCAGACTGCGGGATGATGCGCGGGATGATGTCGAAGGGCCAGGTTCGATCGATGGCGCCACCTTCCTCGGAATAGACCGTGAAGGTGATGCCCATCTCCTTGATGGCGACGTCCGCGGCCTCTTGCCGCGCGACCAGCTCGTCCGGACCCAGCTCCTCCAAGTCCGCCAGCAGACCCTCGACCGCCGCGCGCCCCTTACCAGGGGACGCCACCAGCTCATCGTAGAAGTCGTTGCAGGGATAGTCGTTCCAGTCGATGCTCATGGTCTCTCGCTCAGAAGCTTGCCGCCGGCCCGAGATGCCGCGTGCCTTTGGAGCGGCCATCGCTGAGGTGCATCAAAGAGCGTCGCGATCATCATATTGCGGATCAGTATGCTAGACCACGGCGCTTAAAGTCTATCCCCCACCTCGAGCCGGATGCGCTGAACGGATGGTGCGAAGCTAAGAAATTGACCATCAACAACTTCCCCGTTTCGCAAAGGGGGGTCAGGGGGGATTTCGGACGGGATCGCTCACATCGGGAAACAGTTGATGGGCGCTTCCTAACCCGAGACCGCAGCCTAGGTCAGCATCTCGTCAATCTTCATCGCAGCCGAGTCACGCGCGTTGAGCCGGCCATCGACGCGGCCGGCTCGGCTGCCATAGAATCGTCTCGGATCCCACTCAACCACCGCCTCTTCGTCCGGAGCACCCATGCTGCGCAGCGTCTTGTCACTCGTCCTCACCTTCCTGCTCCCGACACTGCCGGCCATGGCCGAGCAAGGCACGGCGAAGGTCCTAGCACCTTGGGAGGCCAATGGGCAGCTCTTCCAGGTCGCTGTGGACAAACTTCAGTTCATCGGCACCTTCGAGGGCATCATGTACATCGAGCACGGTGATGGCCTGTTCGACACCGCGCTCTTCACCTGCCCGTCCACCCAGATCATCCACGTGCTGACCAATCAAACGGAAGGCCATGGCTATTGCACCTTGGAGAGTCCGACGGGCGACTACGTCTACGCGGAGTTCAACTGCGACGGGGCACCGGGCGCCTGCAAGGGCAAGTTCACCATCACCGGCGGCACCGGCAAGCTGACGGGGATCACCGGCGAGAGCCCCATGATCGTGCGCACGGCCCTCAGCGGTACCGCCATTGATGAAGCCTCTGGCGGGACCATCTCCGCCGCCAAGGGCTTGGCCATCTGGCCCGAGATGCGCTTCGAGGTGCCTGGACAAAACGCCACGGTCGGGATCCTGGGCACCGGTCCGGACGAGGCGGACGCTGGCGGCGAGCCCACGGCAAAGGACGACGAGATGGAGATCAAGATCCCCACCGAGCTGGAAGGGTCAGGTGACGGAGACGGCCAAACGCCCGTCCGCCCCCAATAGCCCCTGACGCCTCCCAAGACCGCGGCCTTGCCCCTGGCTGGCGACGGCCAGTCAGTGGTCCTTGGGCTCGAACTCGAGCGACACCGAGTTGATGCAATAGCGCAGTCCAGTCGGGCGCGGACCGTCCGGGAAGACGTGCCCGAGGTGCGCGCCGCAGCTGTTGCAATGCACTTCGACGCGCTGCATGCCGTGGCTGCGATCTTCCTCGGTGCCAACCACGGCGGGATCCGTCGGCTGCCAGAAGCTCGGCCAGCCGCTGCCTGAGTCGAATTTCTCCTCGGAGCCGAAGAGCGACTCGCCGCAGCAGCTGCAGCGGTAGATCCCCGACGCCTTGAGGTCATAGTACTGGCCGGTGAAAGCGGGCTCGGTGCCCTTTTCCCGACAGACGTGATATTGCTCGGGCGTTAGCTCGGCACGCCATTCGGCATCCGACTTATCGACTTTTCGACTCATCTAAACCTCTCTGTGATCGGCCCGCTGGGGTCGAATTTTCACTGTCTTGAGCCGCTCGTGGGTGCCACCTATACTGGGGCGCCCACTCAGGCTTCGCATTCACTCGCCCACGCCTCCGCGCGGGCTGCTGACAGACCTCCGGACGGCCACTATGACCATTCGCTCCTTCAATCCGCCTCCTCGAACTTTGATGGGGCCAGGCCCCGCCGATGTCCACCCGCGCGTTCTGGCAGCCCTGGCACGCCCCACCATCGGGCACCTGGATCCAGCCTTCGTCACCATGATGGATGAGCTGAAGACCCTGCTGCGCCAGGCTTTCCGAACGCAGAATGCCTTGACCATGCCCGTCTCCGCCCCCGGATCGGCCGGCATGGAGATGTGCTTCGCCAACCTGGTGGAGCCGGGGGATGAGGTCGTCGTCTGCGTCAATGGCGTCTTCGGCGGTCGCATGAAGGAGAATGTCGAGCGTGCCGGCGGCAAGCCCATCGTGGTGCAAGGAAACTGGGGCCGCGCCGTCGACCCGGACCAAGTCGAAAGCGCGCTCAGTCAGCATCCCAACGCACGCATCCTCGCCTTCGTGCACGCGGAGACCAGCACGGGCGCGCTTTCGGATGCCAAGGCCCTGGCCGCGATCGCGCGCCAGCACGACTGCCTGACCATCGTGGATACCGTCACCTCGCTGGGCGGCTCGCCGCTCGAGGTCGACGCCTGGGGGCTGGACGCCGTCTACGCTGGCTCGCAGAAGTGCCTCTCCTGCACCCCAGGGCTGGCGCCCGTTACCTTCAACGAGCGCGCACTGGAGAAGGTGCGCAACCGCGGGACCAAGGTGCAAAGCTGGTTCCTGGACCTCAACCTGGTGATGGGCTACTGGAGCGGCGAGCAGAAGCGCACCTACCACCACACGGCCCCCGTGAACGCGCTCTATGCCCTGCACGAGTCGCTGGTCATGCTCGCCGAGGAAGGGCTAGAGCAGTCGTGGCAACGCCATCACCATCACCATCTGGCGCTGCGCGCGGGCCTCGAAACACTGGGGCTGGAGCTGATCGTCCCGGAGCCGGAGCGCCTGCCGCAGCTCAACAGCGTCTCGGTCCCCGCCGGGATCGACGAGGCCGCGCTCCGCGCGCGGCTGTTGAGCCGCTACAACCTCGAGGTCGGCGCCGGACTCGGCGATCTGGCCGGCAAGATTTGGCGCATCGGACTCATGGGCTACAGCAGCCGCCCGGCGAATATCCTGCTCTGCCTCAGCGCCTTCGCGACCGAACTGGCGGCGATGGGCTATCGCACCGACGGCGGCGCCGCCGTTTCGGCCGCGCGAGCCGTGCTGGATCAGGGCGCGGACGCCGGCTAGGCGACGCCCGAGATGTTTCTCCGCAACCGCCATAGCCTTTGGCTGCGTCTGGTCATGGTCCTGGGCGCGATGGCGCTCTTCGTGTTGGGCTATCAGTGGGGGAATCGACATCAGCAAGGCGGCGACGGGCCGACGCGCATCAACGGGGTGCTGGTGCGGCCGGTCGGCGCCATCCCCAACTTCGCCCTGCGCGATGCCTTGGGTCAGGCCTTCGATCAGACGCATCTCGCCAGCGGCTGGACACTCATGGCCTTCGGTGACCTGGCCCAGGCATCAGGCCAACGGTCCGTGCAGCGACTCGTCGACGCCTACAATCGGGTCGCCGACCAGCCGCAGCTCAGACGCTCGCTACAGCTTGTGCTCGTGACCACACGCGAGGCGCCCAGCCTCGCGCGTAACTTTGCGCGGCTCTCGCCGGCGCTGCACATTCTGGGCGGCGACGGCGAGGAGATCGACCGGCTCCAAGCCGCGCTGGGCCTCGCGGACGACGCAGCGCCGACCCTCTTCCTGTTCGGCCCCGGCGGCTACCTGGTTGCCCTGCTCCCAGCGCAAGAGAGCGGTCAAGCTGTCGCCGAGGACCTCAAGGCGGTCTACGCGGACGCCTCCACCCTGCTTCCGGAGCAGCCATGACGCGCCCGACCAAGCCCAGCATCGCAGAGCGGCTCTTCGTCGCACTCCAACACCTCATTCCTCAGCGCTGGCTCTCCACGCAGATGTATCGACTGGCGCGGGTCAGGTGGCGTCCGCTCAAGGCGTTGCTCATCCGCATCTTCGCCCGCCTCTACCGCATCGACATGAACCTGGCGCTCGAGCCGCGGCTCGCGGCGTATGCGCACTTCAACGCCTTCTTCACCCGCGCCCTCAAACCGGATGTGCGGCCCTTGGACGCGCACCCGCGCGCCCTGCTCTGCCCGGTCGACGGCGCCATCAGTCAAATCGGCGCCATCAGCAACGGCAAGCTCATCCAGGCCAAAGGGCATGAGTTCAGCGTAGAGGACCTGCTCGGACTCGAGTCGAGCGAAACGCATCCCTTCGACGGCGGCCAGTTCGCAACCATCTACCTGTCACCGAACGACTATCACCGCATCCACATGCCGCTGGCCGGTGACCTGACGCAGATGCGCCATGTGCCAGGCCGACTCTTCAGCGTCAACGCCACCACGGCGCGCCTCGTCCCTGGACTCTTCGCCCGCAACGAACGTCTCGTCTGCCGCTTCGATACGGAGGCCGGCAATATGGGCCTCATCTTGGTCGGCGCCATCTTCGTCGGCGGCATCGAGACGGTCTGGGCGGGCGAGATCACCCCGCCCCACTCGCAACAAAGCATCCAGCGCTGGGACTACGCGGACGACGCTCAGCACATCCGCCTCGAGGCCGGCGACGAGATGGGCCGATTCAACCTCGGCTCAACGGTCATCCTGCTCTTTCCCCCGAATCGGGTACAGTGGGAGCCCGGACTCGTCGCGGGCCAAAAGGTCCAACTCGGGCAGCGGCTCGGTCTGAGGCTCGCCATTGAGTCCTGAGGCCAAGGCCCGCGCCTGCCGAGCCGGCTGCGCCGCGTGCTGCATTGCACCCTCGATCAGCAGCCCCATCCCAGGCATGCCGGATGGCAAGCCGGCGGGCGTGCCCTGCATTCAGCTCAACGCAGACCTCTCCTGTAAGCTGTTCGGCGCCCGGAGCCGCCCGAGCGTCTGCGGATCATTGGCTCCAAGTGAGGAGATGTGCGGGTCAGCTCGGAGCCATGCCTTGTCGATGCTTGCGACGCTGGAGCAGTTGACGTCCCCCGAGACGAGGTGCCAGCCGCATGAATAGGCCGAAGGTGGGACGACGTCCGATCTTCCACCACAAGCAAGCGCGGGCCGATGGCCACCTGTTCATCACCGTGCTGGCTTATCAGTTCGTCCAGCTGATTTCAAAGAACGGCGCCTTTGGAGTGCCACTCGCCAATGTCTGCCCCCGCAAGTGGCTGACTCGAAGAGAATTGAGAATCGGCCTGTCAAACTTGGGTTAAAAAGCCTGGATCATGCAACCGATGGAGTTATCAGCTATGCGTTTTCGACCCCTGGCCCTAACGGCGAACCTACTTTGCGCGAGCGCGCTCGCGGTGGCTGGCGATAAGCCGGCCGAAACGGCTGCAGCCGCAAGCGATCTGCCGAGCGCGCGCTTGGTCTACGGCCAGTACATGGCGACCGCCGGTGATTGCATTGCCTGTCATACGCGGCCTGATGGCAAAGCCTTCGAGGGCGGTTTGCCCATCGACACCCCGTTCGGCACCATCTACACGCCGAACATCACGCCTTCGAAGGGCGCTGGTATCGGCTCATTCAGCGATGAGGACTTCCTGCATGCGCTGCAGGACGGCATTTCGCCGAGCGGACACCCCTATTACCCGGCGCTGCCCTATCCCTCGTTCACCAAGGTCAAGGACGATGATCTGCTGGCGATCAAGGAGTACCTGATGTCGCTTGAGCCCTCAAACTATCAGCCGCCCAAGACCGATCTGCGCTGGCCGTTCTCGGTGCGCGACCTGATGTTCGGCTGGCAGGAGATCTACTTCGACAAGGGCCGTTTCCAGCCGGATCCAAGCCACAGCGATGAATGGAATCGCGGCGCCTATCTGGTCGAAGGCCTTGGCCATTGCGGCGCCTGCCATACCCCGCGCAACATGGCCGGCGCCACCGAGCCTTCGGAGGCAATGACAGGTGCGATCGTCGATGGCTGGTATGCGCCGGATCTGACCTCTGATCTGAGCCAGGGCATCGGTCGTTGGAGTGTCGATGAGCTGGCGACTTTCCTGCAGACCGGGAAGGCACCGGCTGAACTCGATGCGAAGGAGCCGGACCCGAGCGATGCGTCGGCGACCGAGGTTTTAGGCCCGATGGCCGAAGTGGTGCATGACAGCCTGTCGAAGCTACATGCCTCAGACCTGCGCGCGATGGCCGTTTATCTCAAGGACCTGCCGCCCAAGACCGAGCTGCGCAATCAGCCAAAGGTACCAGATGTCTTGACAGAAGCGGCCTACGAGCAAGGTCGGGCGATCTACACGAAGAACTGCAGCGGCTGCCATCAGGACTATGGCCAGGGCCTGAAACCCTACTTCCCCGCGCTGCGAGACAATCCGGTGGTCAATGCAGAGCTGCCAAACGATGTGCTCAAGACCCTCTTACTCGGTGCCCCGGCCGATCCCTCGGAGGCATTCTCGCCGAATGTGATGATGCCTGCGTTTGGCTCGGTGCTGACCGATGAGCAGATTGCGACGGTGGCAAGTTACATCCGCGCCAATTGGGGCAATGATGCATCGCCAGTGACCGCTGAAGCGGTGAAGGCGCTGCGCAAGTAATGAGCGCGATCTCGGTAGGGGCAATGCAGTAGTAGGGGCAATGCAGCAGCAGGGCTCCACCGCGTTCGGCGTCGAGTCAGCCGCCTTGGGCGGCTCCAGCTCTTGATCCGCCTTCGAGGCGGTCGCCCCAATAAGCCCCCGGCTTTGCCGGGGGTCATTTCACTCAGAGCACAGCCTCAGCAGCCAAGCTCCCTTCGCGCACGACCGCCGGCAAGGGCAGCATGACACCGACCTGCTCGATGCGGTCGTTGAGGTCGTCCCAGAACCCACTGGGCGCCTTTGCTGGGCGAAAAACTGGCTCGGCCGAGGAAGCTCGCAAATCAGGCGCCTAGTGGGTATCTCGTCAAGGCAGGAACTCAGCTGCTGCGCATGGCCGCATCCCGCGATGCAGTGCCTGCCGAGACCTAGCGGATCGGCTCGGCGAATCGGATGCCGCTCTTGCCTGCGTTCTTCACCCGATACATCGCCGAGTCGGCGCAGCGCTCGAGATCCTCTCCGCTCTCGGCATGGTCCGGAAAGACACCGATGCCGATGCTGGCGCTGACGCTGCATGACTCCCCACCGATCACAACCGGCGCACGAACGCTATCCAAGAGGCGCTCGGCGAGCATCTTGATCACATCAAGATCGGCCACCTCGGTCAGCAAGATGCCGAATTCGTCTCCGCCCAGCCGAGAAACAAGGTCACCGCGCCGTACCAGCGACTCGAGCCTGCCAGCAACCGCGCGCAGGAGTTGGTCGCCGGCGGCATGGCCATAGCTGTCGTTGATCGCCTTGAAGCCATCGAGATCAAGAAACAGCAGTGCCACACGCCGCTCGTCGGTGCCGTCGTGCCGTGCTATCAAGGAGCGCAGACGCTCTTCGAATAGCATCCGGTTTGCCAGCCCGGTCAAGGAATCGTGCCTTGCA
The DNA here is from genome assembly GCF_010915725.1 of Thiorhodococcus mannitoliphagus. Lineage (GTDB taxonomy): Bacteria > Pseudomonadota > Gammaproteobacteria > Chromatiales > Chromatiaceae > Thiorhodococcus > Thiorhodococcus mannitoliphagus. The sequence goes on along the minus strand of NZ_JAAIJR010000061.1, from coordinate 13,790 downwards.
AGATCGCCCAAGTGCGACGCCTCGCTGCGCAGGCGCTCACGCGTGGTGACGTCCTGCAATCGCAAGATAAAACCATGCACCTGCCCTTGCACGCCGCGCAGCGCGCGTGCGTGGAGCTGCGCGAAGAAGCGATTGTCGTGTGCCGTACCGACACTGAGCACGCACTCGATCGTCTCGTTCTGATGCTTAGGATGCGTGACGATATTGGTGATCAGACTCAGCAAGGGCGTGTCGCTGTCATCATCGATGGTCGCTTTTGCATGAAAGGCCAAGGGGTCGCCCAAGCTGATCGCCTCGAACGCGAAGAACCCGGGAGCGGAACTGTTGACCCAGCGCACAACGAGGTTGGTGTCGACGACAACGGTTGGGTCCGGGATCGAATCAACCAGCGATTGGAAGAAGGCATGGTCATCGCGCAGCTGTCGCTCCGCGCGGTAGGAACTGACCAGGTGCAGCACCCGGTTGCGCAGCACGGCCCAGTGGATCGGCTTCGTGATGTACTCATCAGCACCCACATTGAAGGCCTGATCGACGCTGCTCTCGTCCTCATAGACGGTGATCATGATCACCGGGACATGTGCGCCTTCCGGCAGTGCGCGCATCGCGGCACAGGCGGCGAAGCCGTCCATCTCCGGCATCGCCGCATCCAAGAGCACGATGTCGGGGCATACCTTCGTGAACAGCTCGACCGCCGCGCGGCCATCGGTGGCCACTTGCGTCTCGAACCCTAACCGTTCAACGAATTGTTTCACCGCCAGCCGAAGTACCGGGTCGTCATCGACCACGAGCGCCAACGGGCGTTCCTCGGTATTCGTATCTAAAGTCATCAAGGTTGCCTGCTTGCTCTTTCAAGGAGCCGTTCTTGTTCCAACAGTTGCTGCAGCGCTGCCTCGGCCTCGTGCACGCCAGCGACGACGTCGCTGACCAGCGAGCCGATTGCATCGCCGGAAGCCGCGCGCTGCTCGAGTGCGCGCGCCTGCCGCACCGCGCCGCGTGCGCCGAGATTCCCGAGTGATCCGGCCAGGGTGTGTGCACAGCGGCGCATCGTTTCGGCATCGCTATCGGCAGCGGCCTGCTCGAGTTGAACAAGCCGCGGCGGCAAATCGGCCACGGCGGCCTCGATCACCGGCACGATGTCACCAATCGCTTCGCGCAGACCTTGGATCATGTGCAGATCCAGCACAGCGCTCTTGGGCGTCGTGACCCTTGGCTCCTCAGCCTGCGCGGGACCAGACTCGACTGCGGCCCCATCCGCTGCTTCCGGGGCCAGCGCAGCCGCTGCGGAGGACTTAGCGCGCGGGTGCGAATCGGCATCTGCTCGCTTGTCGAGTATGCGCCTGATCGTCTCGATGAGTTCCACCGCGCGCACTGGCTTGGTCAGGTAATCGTCGACACCAGCGGCCATGCAGCGCTCACGCTCAGCGGGCGCCGCATGGGCGGTCAGCGCGATCACCAATTGACGCGCATTGCCAGCATCTGCACCGCCGGCGCTGAGTCCGACCTCGCGCTCGCGCAACCGGCGCGTCGCCGTGAGACCGTCCATCACCGGCATCTCGCAATCCATCAGCACCACATCGAAGTGCTCTTCGGCGATCCGCTCAAGCGCCAGCGCGCCGTTCTCGGCCACCGACACCTCGCAGCCGGCACGCGCGAGGATGCCCGAGATCACCTCTTGATTCACAGGATTGTCCTCGACCGCCAGGACGCGACAAGCGTCCAGCCGAGGCGCATCAGCCTGCTTCGGCGGAGGCTGCGAAGCGCGCCCCGACCCGAACAACCGAGTCAGCAAATCCAGCAGTGCGCGTCGACGGATCGGCTTCACCAGGCGCCCCGCTGCACCAAGCTCGCGTGCCGCGCGCTCCTCGCCAAATTCGTCCATGGAGGTCTGCAGCACCACCTGCGGCGGATCGGATTCGCCGCGCGCGAGGAGTCGCTTTAGAAACTCGAGCCCGTCCATCTCGGGCATCATCCGATCGAGCAGAATGAGATCGAATCGCCGCGACGCTTGATCGAGACAGCTCAGCGCCCGCTTGCCATCCTCGGCCTCGGTCACCTGCATGTGCCAGGCCTCGCAGAGGCCTCGCAGATAGAGCCGATTGGTTGCATTGTCGTCGACGACCAGCACCCGCTTGCCCGCCAAGACCGAAAGTTCATCTTCTTCCCATGGAGCCTGGTCCGACTCCGCGCTGGCCGCATCGAACACCGCGGTGAACAAGAAGGTGCTGCCCGCGCCGGGCGCGCTCTCCACATTGAGTTCACCGCCCATCATGCGTGTCAGCTCGTTGCTGATCGCGAGTCCTAGCCCGGTGCCACCAAACCGCCGCGAGGTGCTGTTGTCGGCCTGACGAAAGGCCTCGAAGATGTGCTGCTGAGCCGCCCGACCGATGCCGACGCCGGTATCGCAGACGGCAAAGGCCACACGCAACTGCGCGCCCTCGGCCTGCTCGAGCCACACCCGCAACCCAACCTCACCCTGCTCAGTGAACTTAAGCGCATTGCCGAGCAGATTGACCAGGATCTGCCGCAACCGGTTGGGGTCACCGATGACCTGCACCGGCACATCCGGTTGCACGTCGCAGACCATTTCCAGGCCCTTCTCGGTCGCCTTGGCCGCGAGCATCTGCACCGTCTCTTCGACCAGCCCAGGGAGCATGAACGGCGAGTGCTCCAGCTCTAGCCGGTTGGCATCGATCTTGGAAAAGTCGAGGATGTCGCCGATGACGCCGAGCAGGGCCTCTGCAGAGGCAACGCCGGTGTCGATGAAGTGCAGCTGCTGCTCGCCGACTTCGGTGCCTCGCAGCAGCTCGAGCATGCCGATGACGCCGTTCAGCGGGGTGCGAATCTCATGGCTCATATTGGCCAAGAACTGGCTCTTGGCCTCGGCGAGTTCGAAGGCCTCGTCCCGTGCGCGCTCCAGCGCATCGGCCTGATCAACGACGGTACTGACGTCCTGGATGAGCACGACCCGGTCCGCCGCCGAGACCGAGATCGGATAGATGTTGAAGGCGCGATGCCGATTGTAGCGATCTTCGAGACGCCGCGGCAGACAGTCGCCGTCCGCCGGATCGAATGCGGCAAGGCTGCCGCAATCATCGATGAAGCGGTGCATGGTCTCGTTGAAATCTTGCCATTCCCCATCAGCGTACGACATCACGCCGATATCCAGTGCCTGCGTCGCCGCGAAGAGGATGTCCAGCTTCTTGGCCTGACGCGCGGCACGCAGGGTGCGCATGATCGAGGCCACGCGCATCAGAAAGATATTGACCGGGTCGTTCTTCCAGATCAGATCGATGGCACCGGCATCCAAGGATTGCTCCACCATCTCGCGGCGCTGCGAATGCATCACGACGGTGATGTCGCTAGTCCGATCATCGGCCAACAAGCTGCGGCAGAGTTCGTCGCCATTACCACCCGGCATGAAGTAATCGACGACCGCCAGATCTGGGCGCAGCCGACGGGCCAGATCAAGGCCCGCCTGCATCGAGTCGGCCAGTAGGACCTCGTAGCCGCTGTTGCGCAGCAGATCGCCGTATTTGGCCCGAACCGTTGGCGAATCGTCGACGAAGAGCACGGTACCGCCTGTATCCTCGCGACTCTTCAAGAGCTGCCGGGCACGCCAATCTCCCATGCCGCCGATGTCACTGTAGGTGGTCAGGAACTTGCGCATGCGATAGGGCAACAGCGTCAAGTCCTCTTTGAGCTGTATGTCGTTGTTGGGCCGAAGCGTCGCCAACTGATAGGCGCGGCTGTCGGGACGTTCGGTGAAGATCATCACGGCGAGGTTATCGAAGCGCCGGTCCGCGCCGATGCGCTCCAGCACCTCGGAGCCATCCATTCCCGGCAGCAGCCAGTCGAGCAAGAGTCCGTGGAACGGCCGCGAGTCGTGCCAGGCCGCCTCCAGCCGGGCCAGGCCATCCTCGCCGCTGACGGCCGTCTCGCACTCGAATCCGGCCTGCTCCAGTGAGCGCTGGCAGACCGCACGCATGGTCGGCGAGTCCTCGACGATGAGGACACGGAAGCCGCCCGACTCAGACATGGCCGGCCCCACGCAGGCGCAGCACCGCATGCCCAGGGGCGAGCCGGGCCAGTTCGTCGAAATAGCCCTGCGCCAAACCACCAAGCCCCTTACGGTTGAGCAGCAAGCCGAACAGCGCCAACGCCTCGATCCGATCATCGAGCGGCATCTGGATCGCGCCTTCGTCAAGCGCCTCAAGCAAGGTCTCCAGGCATTCCAGCGCCTCGAGTTCCTCCCCGCCATCGGCCAGCACGCGTGCCTTGCCCAGGAGCGCCGCCGAGTCCAGGGGAGCCTGTGCGAGCGCGGCATCGAAGGCATCGAGCGCGGTCGGCGGCGGCGGCTCGAACGCGTCATCTGTGACCCGCGCCGGTCCCGTGGCTGCGCGTGACGGCGGCTCGGGCCGCAGTGCAGTGCTTGTCAGAGGACGCGCCGGTAATGCAGGCGGAGGCTTCGGCACGGCGCGCCGACGGGATACAGGCGGCGGACCCATCGCGTCCGTTAGCGGCGTGCCGCTGGGTCTGAATCCAACGCAGCCACCGCGCTCCTGCATCTGGAAGCCGGCGCGCGGGAGATTCCATTCCGTGTGGTCAACGAACAGCCAGCCATCCGGGCGCAGCAGCCGACGCAGCGCGGCCAGCGCGCGAGCAATCGTGGCTGGGTCGAAGTAGATCAGGAGATTCTGGCAGAACAGAATGTCGAAGGGACCACCCAGCGCGACCACGTCATCCGTGAGTAGGTTGATCCGATGGAACTGAACACGCGCGACGATCGTCGGGTCAAGACGGTAACGACGCGCGTCCACCGCGCGGAACCAGCGTTTCGCCCGCACCGCATCGGTGCGACGCAGCGCCAAGGCGCCGAACTCCCCGCGTCGCGCATCGGCAAGGCAGCGTTGCGAGATATCCGCACCCATGAGCCTGACCGATGGATCTGCTATACCCCGCTCGCGCAGCAAGATAGCCATGCTGTAGGGCTCCTCTCCCCGCGCACAGGGGATCGACAACAACCGCTGGTCCCGTTCGGGCTGCTTGCGCAGACGTTCCGGGAGCAGCTCACCGACAGCAACCTCCATCTGCTTCTGAGCACGGAAGAAATAGGACTCATTGGTGGTGATGGCATCGATGAAGGATTGCGCCGGCAGCCGTCCGCTCAGCACGCCAGCGACCAGCTCGGCAGGGCTCAACCGCCGGCGCTCGGCCTCAAGGCGAATCGCCAGTTCGACCGGGGCGGCATTGTCGCGCGTGATGCTGATCCCTGTGGTCGAGCGAACCCAATCGCACACCGCAGCGTCGACATAGGTCGTGCTCATGCGACGCCTCGCGCCCAACGCGCGATGGTCAGCGCCAGGTCTTCCGGTGACTGGCCGTGGGTTGCCAACCCCCGACGCAGCACGGCGCGCGGCATGCCATCGATCACCGCCGTCTGCGGGTCCTCCACCAACACCCGACCACCAGCCGCAGCCAGGACCGCGAGCCCGGCCGCCCCGTCGTCGCCGAGCCCGGTCAAGATCACACCACAGGCCCGCTGACCAAGCCGTTCACCGACGCTGGTCATCATCCGGTCGATATTGGGATAGTAGAGCGCATCGCCCGAGTGCTCATAGCGAAGCGCGCCCCAAGCGGCGAGCGTCAGATTGCGCCGCCCCCCAGCGGCGATGTAGACGCGACCGGCCAGTGGTGGCTCGCCATCGCGTGCGACGCAGACCGGCTTGCCGGCCTCTTCGCTCAACCATTGGGCCAGCCCTGCGGTGAAATCCGCCTCGATATGCTGCGACACCACCACGGCAGCGGGTAGGGCTCGTGGTAAGGCGCGCAGCAAGCGGGCCAGGGTCGATGGGCCGCCAGTTGAACAGCCGATGGCGACGATGGGCGGCAGGCTGGTGATCAAGCCATGGTGCGCGTGCCGCGCAATCTCGGCCGATGGCAGACCTGGCTGAGGGTCCGGGCGGCGCTCTGACACCCAGTCCACTGGCGCAGCGCCCGACGGACGCCGCGATCGGCTCAAGCTCGGCGTTCGCGCTGAAGGCTCGAGCTGCAACACCAGCCGCATCTTGTGCAGGAGTTCAGCGCCGGCGCTGAGCAGCTCTGCGCGGCCGACTTGAGATCCCGCCTTGGCCGCGAGTGTCGGTGTATGGGCGAAGTCGAGCGCCCCCGCCGCCAGTGCATCGAACAGGAAGCCCGCATTGCGGTGGATGGTGGCGCTGCAGATCAGGATGCGCGTCGGGCAATCGCGCATGATCCGTCGGGTGACCTCAACGCCATTGATGTCGGGCATGTGCATATCCAGAAGGACCAATGCCGGACGCTTATCGCAGACCATCGCAACGCCCGCCAGACCGCCCGCGGCGCTCCCGAGCAGTCGAAACTCGCCCGCCGCCTGAACCACCGCGCCGGTCACCGCGCGCGCAACCGGCGAGTCGTTGACGAGCACGACACCGACGACCACGCCGCTCGCAGACCTCGACTCGCCGCTCGGCCTTGCAGCGAAGCCCCGCTCCACCGAGGAGCTGTCCCCGTCCCCGGCACCCCAGGATGTGGGCGCCCGTGACTCGCGGGCTTGCGCTGGAGGCTGATCGCTCATGCCCCTGCCCGCTCAAAGGCTGCGGGACTTGCCGCCGCGAGCAGCTCGGCAACGGTCTCGAGCATCGCATCGGTGTCGAACTGCGCCTTGGTCAGGTAACGGTTGGCACCGGCGTCAAGGGCGGCCTCGCGGTCCTCGGGCCGATCCTTGTAGGAGACCACGATGACAGGTAGCTCATGGAAGCGATCGATCGCGCGCAGCGCACGGATCAGCTCGATGCCGTTCATTCTCGGCATATCGATGTCGGTGACGACCATGTCGTGATCACCAGCTTTGGCCTTGTTGAGTCCGTCCACGCCGTTGACCGCGGTGGTCACGGCATAACCGGCCTGAGTGAGAAAATGACGCTCGACCTCTCGTACCGTGACCGAGTCCTCGACGACCAGGATGTGACTGACCTTCTCCGGCGTCTCGACGCTCGCCTCGATCTGCTGCACGACACCTTGATCCAATCGCTCCAGGAGATCCGGCGTATCGACGACCAGCGCCAATCCGCCGTCATTGAGGAGGGTCACGCCGGCCGCCTCCTGGACCTTCCCAAGGCGTTCATCCAGAGGCCGTGTCACCACGTCCAACTCATCGATGACCGCCTCCACCAGCAGGGCACCGCGCCGCTCGCCGTCACCGAGCACCAGCAGATGCTTGTCGGCCACCTCGGATGACAGCGGCGCCAGCCCCGAGAGCTGACTGAACTCATAGAGCAGCAGCGTCTCGTCACCCAGACGGACGGCCAGGCGACCCTCGATGCGGCGCAACCGCTGCGCATCCACCCGGGCCACTGAGACGACCTCGTGCATCGGGAATGCATAGCGCTGGACGCCAAACAGCGGATGGCGCCCTCCTTCGACGAGCAAGCAGCGGGTCAGCGCCAGGCTCAAGGGCACCTGCAGCTCGAAACAGGAGCCGTGCCCGCGCTCGCTATGCACACCGACGCGTGCCCCCATGGCATCGAGCCCCGACTTCACGATGTCGAGACCGAATCCGCGACCGGAGAGGTCGGAGACATGGGTCGCCGTCGACAGGCCGGGCAAGAAGAGAAACTGCATCTGCTCTTCGATCCCCATGGCGCCCCAGAGTGTCTCGGTGGTGCGCCCGCTACCGACGACGGTCTCGCGCAACCGGTCGAGGTCAATGCCAGCGCCGTCATCGGCAACCCGAATGCGCATCATGGAGCCAAGCTGTTGGGCCTCGATGGCAAGCCGCCCGGCATCGTCCTTGCCGGCGGCACGGCGCTGCGGCGGTGTCTCGATCCCGTGATCGAGGGCGTTGCGGACCAGGTGTAGGAGTGGGTTGCGCAGCGCGTCGAGGACAGCGCGGTCGATCCGGCCCTGATCGCCTTCGATGCGCAGCGCAACCTGTTTGCCCAGGTCCCGAGCGAGGTCGCGGACCATCCGCGGATAGTCGTCGAGCAACTCGGTCAAAGGCACCAGCCTGGCCTGCGTGACCTCGTCCACCAGGTGCCCGGCGAGCCGCTGGAGTTGCCCCTCGGTGCGGTCATGGACCTGGCTCAGCGACTCCAACCCATCGCCGATCGCATCCAGGCGCTCGATGACAGGTTGCAAAAGCTCATGCAGGGCAAAATCGCCGTCGCCAACCCCGGAGATGGCGTTGAGCTGTCCCGCACTGACCCGCGCGATCTGTCGCGTGGCCTGGTCGAGTTCGCGCGCCAGCAGGCGGACGCGGTTGCGCTGGCCGGCCATGGCGCCAACAGAGACGGTGAGTTCGCCGGACAGCCGATGCAGCCGGTCGAGCTGCTCGTAGGCAACGCTTGCGCGCCGGCGGGGGGCGGACCGTCCCCCGCCGGCCGAAGGCTTCTGGGTGGCCGCTGAACGCTCGCGCTCGGCCTCGCCGATCGCCGGCGCCTTGGCGAAGACCTGGTCTTCGGACTCACTGCCGCCGCCCGCACCCGCACGCGACCCAATGCTCGAATCCGCGCCGGCCGCGCGCGCGTCAGCGGATACCTCGGTTGGAGCGCCAGCACCAGGCGCGCTGCAACCGCCGATCGGCTCGCCGCGACCATAGCAGGCAAGCTGCTCTCGCAGCGGCTCGATCGATCGCTCAGGCGCTCCGGCGACCCCCTCAGCCACCAAGAGACCAATCCAGCGCAGTGCACAGCGGAGAAGCAAACTCAGGTCCGAGCCCGCGGGCAGGCTGCCGGCGGCAACCTGGCTCAGCAGGACCTCGACAGCGCCCGCCGCCTCGCAGATCCGATCGAGCCCGATGGCACGCGCGGTGCCCTTGAGTTCGCGGAAGCAGCCCCGCAGTGCCTCGAGCCCTTCCGGCGCGAAGCCGGCGGGATCGATGCCATCGAGCAAGCGGCCAGCTTGGTCGAGACGCTCCTGCGCCTCGGCGTGGAAGATCGCGGAGAGCTGGGCGTCATCGGAGGCATCCGTTTGCGCCCTTTCGGCATCTGCGACCGCTGCCGTTTTCAGACTCGATGCCGCATCGGAGCGCGCCGCTGCGGTCGTCGACCTTTGCGGCGATGTCGCTTCCTTCCTGTCCTCCGACGGTGGCACTGGCGGCCTGGCTTGTTGCGGCGCGAGATCGGCGCCAACCGCAGCCAAGGGCGCACCTGCGCAGTAGCGCCGTGCCTGCTCGGCCAGCATGCTGACATCCGGCAGCGCTCTGCCAGCCGCCCGCGCGGCGACCTGGTCGCGGAAGAAGTCGATCGCCTTCAGGCTCAGATCGACAAGCTCTGGGCGAAAGTCGGTCTTGCCGTCGAGCAGGTCGTGATAGACGTCTTCGAGCAGGTGCGCGGTCTGTTTCTCTTCCTCGAATTGCATCGCCCGGGCCGCCCCCTTGAGCGTGTGAAACACCCGCATCAAGGCCTCGGTCTGCGCGCGTTCGGGCTCGCCGTTCTCCAGCGCGATCGTGAGCCGCGTCGCTTCCTTGAGGTTGCTATCGACCTCCTCGCGAAAGATGTCGAGAAAGTCGATCATCGCGGCAGCTGAAGTGGATGGGCATGCAGCTGGAGCAGTGCTTCGTCATCAAGCACGGCGTCGAGCCGAATCTCTTGAACAAGATGGCCGTCGATCCGCCATAGCGGACCGAGGAAGCGGTTGTCGGTAGTCTCCGCCAAGATTGGCGCCTGCACAGCCCCCGCATCTAGCGCCTGAATCCTGCCGATGGCGTCGATGATGAAGCCGAGTGGACGCTGGCCGACCCTGACCTTGAGAATGCGGCTGCTGCGTCTCCAGGGACCGGGGTCACCGGCGCCGAGGCGCTCACCGAGCGCGATCACCGGCAACACCTCACCGCGCAGGCTCATCACGCCACGCAGGAAGGGCGGCGCGCCGGCCAACCGCTCGAGTTCGACCGGCATCAGCACCTCGTCCAGCGCATCCAGGCGCGTGAGGTAGGACGTACCCGCAGTCTCGAAAAGCAACACCTCCACCGCAGTCTCCGTCAGGTGCTGAAGGCCGCGACGGCGGCCGATAGCTGCGCCGCCATGGTGTTGAGGTCATGGGTGACTGAGCGGGTCTGGCTTGCTGCCTTGGACACCATGTTGGCCGAGGACAGCATCTGCGTCGAGGTGCTCTGCACCATCCGTGAGGACTCGGCCTGGGCGCGCACGCTCTCGAGAATCATGCTCATCTGTTCCTGGATACGCTCCATCGAATCATTGATCGAGACAAGCGCACCAGCGGATTCGCCAACCAGCACCACACCATGGCGAATCTCTTCCGAGGACTTGTCCATCGCCAAGGCCGAGGATTCAGTCGCGCGCTGAATATCGCGCACCATGGCGTTGATGTTGCCTGCGGAGTCGATCGATCGGTCCGCCAGACGCCTGATCTCGTGGGCGACCACCGCAAAGCCCTTGCCCATCTCGCCGGCCTTGTTGGCCTCGATGGAGGCGTTGAGTGACAGCAGCGTGGTCTGGTCCGCGACGCCGGAGATGGTGGTCACGGCCCCGTTGATGTCGTCCATGCGATCGCTGAGGGACTTGATGCGCTCGGCGGTCTGGCGGGTCGAGGTGCCGATGGCGTCCATTGAACGCATCATCGCCTCGGATTTCTCGTTGCCGCCAGCCACGATGTCGGCGATGCCATCGACACTGCTGCCCACATTCTCCGCCGATGAAAGGAGGGTCGCGGCACTCTGAGACATCTCGTTCAGCGATGCGCTGAGTTCATTGACCGCGCTCGCCTGCTCGGACGAGGACGCCGCCTGCTGCGTAGCCGCGGCCTGGATCTCGTTGATCGAGGACGACAGCTGCACCGCCGAGCGCTGGATGCGCCGCACCAGCCCGGACAGGTTGGTGCGCATGTGCTCGAAGGTATTCGCGAGTAGGCCAAGTTCATCGCGGCTCCGCACCCAGATCGGCGTTCCCAGGTCGCCGCGTGCGATGCGCTGAGCACCATCCACCAACTGGCCGATGGCGGTGCTGATGGGCCGCGGAATGGTCACCAAGACCAGGAGCCCGACGCCAACGCCGATGACTGCGGTGATGCCCACCAACCACTGCGCGCCGGTCCCCATCGCGGTCAGCATGGCGCTGTCTTCCGCCATCTCGCGCCAGGCGACGACGGACAATGCCTCGGTGCGCTCGCTCAGCTTGCTGCCCAGCGCATGCAGCGCGTCCTTCTCGGCGTCGATGTGGGCCTCCAACCGAGCGGCACGGTCCGCAGCCTCGGCACGCTGCGCGGCAGTCTCGCGCAACAGCACGCTATGGGCCAGCAGGGCCTTGCGTGCCGCGCCAAGATCGCGCTTGAGGCGCGAGTCGGTGCTCTGCTCGCGCAGCAGCTCGAGTTGGGCCAGGGCCTCGCCGAAGGTAGCGCGGGCCAGCTCAGGATAGCTCGGGTCAAGACCCGCGACATAGGCCGCAAGCCCCCCGCCCATGGTCGCCAAGTCGCCGGCGAAGCTTTGCAGTAGCGGCTCCAGCGACTGTCCATCGCCGGCCATGCCCTTTCCCTGCCGCTGCCGCAGGCCCTCTAGCAAGGCATCGAATTCGCCGATGGTGGCATCGAGCCCAGCGCGGAGCGCGCCAGCGGCGGCGCGCGTATCGGCATCCTGCGCAGCCAATTCGACTCGGTCGGTGTCGACGGTCTCGGCAAGCTGCGCGAAGCGCTCGCCGTAGTCGGCGGCGGCGGCACGGATCGCCGACAACTGCTCGGCGGAGAAGCTGTCGGCGGTATGCTCCATCCCCGCGACAGTGGCGCCGATGCCCTTGATCAGCTCAGCAGCGCGTGCGCTGTACCGCGCCACTCGGCGCGGCGCGCCACTGTCCTCCAACAGCAGGTAGTTCTGCTCCTCGCCGCCGATCAGCGCGATGGTCGCGTGCAGCTCGTTGGACAGGCGGGCGAGATCAGCATGCTGGCCAATCTCGGCAATACCGTGCACGCTGATGTTGCGCAGCGCGCCGAGGGAAACCACACCAAGGATCAGGATCACCATCGTAAGCAGACCAAAGCTCAGCATCAGCTTGCGCTTGAGCGGCATGCCGCCGAGGGTGCGCGAGGCATCAGCGCTGAGACTCAAAGCAGGCGCGGCTTCCTGCAGGACTTGACGGTGCTTATCTCCATAAGTGTCGCCGGGCGTTTGGGATTCGAATGGCACACCGCTTTCTACACCATCGGGCTCCGGCACGGTAAAGAACTCCTCGGAGGGACCATCGCGCCCGTCGCCTTCGAGCCGCCCCGGTTGATAACGCAGGTCATCTGTTTCGTTGGTCATGGCATCTTCGTCAGCGTGCCCGGGGTTCACAAGATCGCTTGCGGTCCTTGGCGCAGGCGACACCACCGGTCAGAATTGATCAAGGGTATCTCGCCGCAGCGGGCTCAAGTCGACGAGTGTCAGCGCAGCGTCATCGTGCTCGGCGATGCCAAGGCGCCCAATCAGGCCATGGCCGCGCCGCCCCGGGTAGAGATTGAAGGTGGTCGGGTCTAAGTTGGCGACGCCGATGACGGCATCGACCGGCAGACCGCTGCGCCGTCCGCGCCGGTCGCGCACGACCAAGGTTCGGTTGCTGGCACCAATGGAGACGCTCGAGCCTGCATCCAGCAGCGCGCCAGTATCGAGCAGGGGCAATACCTCGCCGCGGAGGTTGGTGAGACCAATCACCAGCGAGCTGGCATGCGCAACCGCGATCCCGCCGACCACGTTGGCGACTTCGTCAAGCTCATCGAGATTCGCCGCAAAGCGTTCCTCGCCAAGGCGGAAGAGAATGAACTCGGCATCCGCACCTGCACTGGGTGCGACAACAGAACGCGCGTAAGCGGCAGCCCACTCCTTCAGGCTCTGCGGATCTGCCAATTCGTTATTGGCGGGGGCAATGGGTCCGTCAGGCGCCGAATCGGCGCCATCAAGGCCCCTGGTCTCATACGGCATGTTCGACAGCCTATTGGCGTTATCTCGGGCTCAGGTTGTCCCATCGATTGACTTCGCCGACGCTGCGACGTAGGAGTCGGCGCGCGCTCCGCAGCTCGCAAAGACTGAGGCATCCGCTGCTTGGACCTTGCGGTGTAACCGACCTGGCAGGATTGATCTACAGCAACTCTAGCCTGCAACTACCCTGGGGACAAGAAATAGCGACGCAATTCTAGCGAGGCTTCGCCTCAGACCGACGAGCCATGGGGCTGACGCCGGTTGATCGCTCGGAGCGTCTAAACTCCGAATCGAGCCGCGCGGACGGCGACTGGGCGTGATACCCAAGTGTCAACCGGGGTCGAGTTTCCGCTGAGTAGCGGCATTGATCCGACCCACGGAGGGCTCGATGCCCCATTCAAGCAGTTGCTAGCGCAACATGGGCTGGGTGACGTGACAGTGATAGAGCTGGTAGAGCTGGCAGGCTCTCGAGGAGACAGCACACAGCCACAGGGGCCGACTTCGTCGTAGCAGAGTCGCAACCCGCCGTCATAGGCGTCGCTGAGCTTGGCGATCCGCTTCTCGATCTCCTTCGACGCATTGGCGATCTCCCCGCGATAGATCGGCTCCCCGCGCCCCGGCTCGGCCACGGCGATCGCAATCGTCTCCTTGTGGACGTCCAGGCCGATGTAGGCCGCATGCTCCTTCGCCTCGCCAACCGCGCGCACCGCCGCCAGCACCAAAGCCGTCTCAGACGCTGTATAGGAACTAAGTAACTGATTCGCTGTCGAAAAAATCTGAATAACATGGCGATTTAATACGAATGCCCTCTTTTCATTCGGAGGAGATCAAGATGAATTCAGACAATGCCCATACACCTTTACGCTAT
>NZ_JAAIJR010000060.1 GCF_010915725.1 Thiorhodococcus mannitoliphagus | reverse complement strand
GTGTTGCGGCACTGTTCGCGGATCAATGCAGCGACCTGCTGCAAGACTTGGTCGCCGGCCTGGTGCCCATAGCTGTCATTGGTCATCTTGAAGTGATCGAGATCGATCATGATCAACGCAAACGGTCGGGTGTTACGCCGACTCAGCTCGACCGATCGGCTCAGCACCTCATCCAGTTTGCGCCGATTACTGAGCAGGGTCAGGCTGTCGGTAACGGAAAGGCGCTTCAGCGCTTGCGTCTTCTCGGCCAGTTCGGCCTGGGCCTCGGCCAGGGCGCGATTGACCTTCCGCAGCCAGTGATTCCAGAGGTAGAGTCCGAGCATGATGAGCGCCGTCGGGGCGAGGACTATCCACAGCCAGGCCGTGTTGCGCGGCGGCTGATACTGGGCGGACAGCCAACGACTGACGATACGGTCGATCCCCGACGGACCGATCGCATCCAGTGCCTTGGCGATCACGACGCCTAACAGCGGCTGGTCCGCTCGGGTCGCCATACTGAGTTGGAGGTCGAAGCCGAGCGTGCCGGCAACCTTGATGTCGATCGATTCCTCCTGCTGCAGCTTATAGGCAATGGTTGCCAGCGAGTCCACGTATCCGACTACGCGTCCTTGGCGAACCAGCTCCAGTCCTTCGGTCGCGTTGGCAACGGTCACGAGCTTGAGTCGTGGATAATGCTCGGCAATCAGCTCGCCGACGGCGACATCCTCGACGACCGCAACGCGCGCGTCGTCGAGTTCCGCTAGATTCGAGACAAAGGGATGGCTGAGCCGGGTGGCGATGACAAAGGGCTGTGCCGTGTAGGGGGCTGAGTAATCCAGGTAGGCACGACGACTCGGCACCTCCATCGTCATCGGCAGCAGATCACAGCGACCATCGCGGACCTTGGCCAACGACTCGGACCAGGTGCGCGTTGGCAACAGCGTGAGCGGCACGCCGAGCTGCTCGTCCAGCAACGCGGTCAGGTCGGCGCCGATCCCGCGATACTCCCCGCTGGCGGTGATTTGCTCATAGGGCATCCAGTCGGGAAAGGTGCAAACCCTCGATGCAGGGGATAGCGGGTGGCCTGCGTGGCTAGCCGACGGGAGGAGGCTACCACTGCAGCCGTTGGTCGAAGCGGTACTCGGGTGGTGGTTGCGCTAGGGCGTTCCAGTCGGGCACGACTTCGACGGGCGGGTCTTCCCAAGCGGGCGCCCCGCACACGGACGAGATCGACGGCGTCAGTAATGAACAAGACGACTCTCGCAATGTCCGCTCTGGGTTGCATGGCCGCCGTCATTGTTCGCAGAGCCAATGTCTCCATTGGGTCGTGACCTGTCACTCGCGCAACGAGAGGGACTTTCTGCCTTCAGGATCGAGGAGTCACTGACCTTCGATCGGTCGGTGACTGCTGACGGGGCAGCTGAGTCAGTCGGCTCGGACGCGTCGGTGACCGCTCTGAGTCGATTCCCGACCTTCTCCACCACTGAGGCGATGTGGCAATGCGGGCAACATGGCGGGTGGCGAGGTGGGCGAATCTAAGAAATTCGCGACGAAAGAGTGTTGGGAACAACAGCCCCGCTCGTGCATCACACAGTACTGGAAAGATCGCCTAAGCAACGTCCGCTCTGAGATCGCTCGCGGACCGCCAGGAATCGGTCCTCTTGCGCACGCGCCGCTCAGCCAGCAGAATCGGGTGAGCACCGACAACGCCCTCCCCTCTCCAAAAGCTGCCGCGGCAAACCGAAGCAGTTGAGTACAGCCTCCGCACGCATCGGCCGGTCCCGCTAGCCGTCGCGCCTCCTCATTCCGTCGTCTCCCTCGGATTTCGTGATAGGCCCCTCAAATTTTCGACCCTTGATGTCACAGCGCAGGTGGCTGTCTGGTCGCGCTCCGCGCGCGGCGGCTATACTCGGCCTCGTCCTGTTAGGACCTATTGCGTGTATCGCTGCGGGCTCTCGAATACGGGCGAATGATGCGAAGCCGAAGCGACAGATGATCGATGTTTTTGGTCGGCTCAGGAAGACTGTCGGCGGTGATATGGGATGATGCTTTGAAGGGACAGATGGGCACGACCAGGAGACGCTTTATGCCGATTCAAGCCCGAGATGGCCGTGACCGGCCTGCTCGCCATGCGGAGTCATGCTGTTGACTCAGCCATCCGGAAGACAGCTGCATGTCGTCGAAGGATTGATGCTGCTGTTGTTGGCCAGCGCGATGGTCGGCCCGGCGAGCGCCATGGATTTCTCGCTGAGCGGCTTCGGCACCCTGGGTGCGGCGCGATCGACGGATGAGTCAGCACAATTCGTCCGTGATCTCTCACATCCGGATGGGCTGACGGAGCAGTGGAGCCTCAACACCGACTCGGTACTGGGTCTCCAAGCCGACCTGAACATCCGGCCAGAATGGAGCGCCACGCTGCAAGCGGTCTCGCACTACCGCCCGGACGGTGGGTTCGAGCCCGAGATCACCTGGGCCTTCCTCGGCTTCGATCCCAATCCGTCCTGGAGCCTGCGCGCCGGACGCTTGGGTATCGAGTTCTACATGCTCGCCGACTCTCGCCTGGTCGGCTATTCCTACCTGACGGTCAGACCCCCGGTCGACTACTACGGCACACTGCCCTTCAGTTACGTGGATGGCATGGACATCTCAGCCACCTGGCCCTTTGCCGGCGGCCTGCTCCGAGGCAAGCTCTACGGGGGGTTGAGCCGCGAGCAGTCACCCTGGGATCAGTTGCAGTTCGACATGAGCGAGTCGCTGCTGCTGGGTGGTTACCTGGACTATCAGAAAGGCCCCTGGCAGGTCCGACTCGGGCAGACCAGCGTGCGCTTCGCCAATGACCTGCCCCTCGAGGACTTCTACGCAGCCCTGCCCGAGGCAACCGCCGATGAGCTGCGTGTCAAGGATCACTGGTCGCATTTCAGCTCGCTCGGAATCGTCTACGACGCCGGCCCGTTGCAGACACAGTTGATGTTGAGTAAGACCTTCAACGAACACGGAACCTTCGAGGATACCTGGTCGGGCTATCTGGTTCTGGGCTACCGCGTCCAAGACTGGACGCCCTTCGTCGGCGTCTCCGCCGCCAAGTCGGCGCCCGCCGACCTCCAGTACGCCATCCCTGGCTACACAGACGCCTATCAATCCAATTTCCACACCGATCAAGGGACCTATTTCATAGGCACCCGTTGGGATTTCCGCCCAGGAATGGCACTCAAGGCTCAGGTGGACGTCATCCGTGGAGATCCAAGCTCGACCTTTCTCTATCGCTGGGAGAACGAGGAATGGGATGGATCCATGACGGTCTTCAGTCTTTCTTGGAACTTCGTCTTCTAGCGCCCGCCATGTGCACGGATGGATCTTTCCGACCACTCATTGCCACCCTGCTCCTGCTGGTGGCATTACAGGCTTACGCCGATGGTCCGGTGGTGGTTGTCATGAGCGCGGCCAGCGGAGTGGATCGACTCACGCGCGAGGAGGTGGTGAACATCTTTCTCGGGCGCTTCCGCCAGCTACCCAATGGTCAGTCGGCACTTCCGGTCGATCAACCGAGGGATCCGGGGCTCTTCAGCGACTTCTACGGTCAATTGGTCGACAAGACGCCGGCCGAGATCCGCTCCTACTGGTCACGCCTGCGCTTCTCGGGCAAGACCGCGCCGCCCGAGCAGGCGCCCTCCGAGCAAGAGATGCTGCAGTTCTTGGCCAGCAATCCGGGCAGCCTGGGCTATCTGCGCGCGGGCCAGCAGCCCGCCCAAGTCAAAGTCGTCTTCAACTTGGGCGACTGAGCACGGACTCCTATGCAACCTCACTGGCATCAGAGCATCATTTTTCGGACCGGCCTGGTCTTGACCCTGGTGTCACTGGCGACTGGCGCGCTCAGCGTCGGCATCACGCTCGGCTACAACCAGATGCGCGCGCAAGAGGACTCGACTCGTCGGCTCTGGCAGTTGCTGGACACCGTCGAGGATACCGCGAGCGTGGCCTGCTTTACCGGCGACGAGGTGCTGGCGTCAGAGCTGGCCTCGGGTCTCCTGAAGAGTTCCGAGGTGCTGGGCGTGGTCATCCAAAGCGGCGACCGAGAACTCGCCGGCCAACACCGTGATGCGGAGGCTGGGGAGACCGGCGCGGACAGCGAACCGCTCGCTCGTGACGTCTTTTCGCCCTTCGATTCGAAGGAGCGGGTCGGGCGCATCCTGCTCACGCCGAACCTCGCCGTGATCCGCGATGCGATGCGGCGAGAGACCTGGATGGCCATGCTGCAGACGGGGCTGCAGTTGCTCCTGATCGTGCTGGCGATGACGGCGGCGATGCTGCTGCAGATCGTGCGGCCCATCAAGTCGATCTCGGACAGCCTGCACCAGATGGATCCGGCGCAAGGCGAGCGTCTGCCACTGCCCGCGGGTCGCCAGGAATCGGAGATCGGTGTCCTGGTCGCCGACGTCAACCTCATGGCTGACCGTCTGGTGAAGACGCTCGACGAGGAGCGCGCGTTGCGGATCCAGCGCGAGATCGACGAGCGCCGCTATCACGCCATTGTGCAGAATGCCGAAACCGGCATCTTCATCATCGACAACTTGGGCACCATCACCTCTTGGAACCCCGCGTTCGCGCGTCTGATGCGGGTCCCGCCGCAGGCCGAGCAGACGTCGACGCCGCTCTCACTGCTGAATCTTGGATGGAAAGAGCCCGCGCGCCTCGGGGAGCTGCTGCTGCGCTGCATGAACGACCATGCGAGCACCTCAGCCGACCTGGAGCTGGGTCCGCCCGAGGGGCCGAGCCGCTGGCTCTGCATGGTCCTGACACCCATCGCCGATCAATCCATTCAGGGTGTGGTCCACGATGTGACGCAGCATAAGGAGGCTGAGCGTTCGGCTCGACGTCTCGCCGTCACAGACAGCCTCACCGGCCTCGCCAATCAGCTCGGCTTGGAGCAGCGACTGCATGAGATGGTGCAGGCGTGCGAACTCAAGCAGAGCAAAGGCTTCGCGCTCGCCCTCGTCAGCCTCGGGGATTTCAAGCGCTTCCTCGAGGGGTTCGGCCCGACAGCCGGGGAAGAGATTCTCCAAGAGGCGACAGCGCGCTTGTCCACCTGCGTCAAAGGGAGCGACATCATCGCGAGGCCTGGAGCCGATCAGTTCGCACTTGTGCTCGGCGAACTCGACCGTGACCTGGACGCCGAGCACGTCGCCGAGCGCGTCCTGCGCGAACTCCAGCGCCATTACTTCGTCTCGGGCTCGCCGGTGCGGCTGCGGATCAACATCGGGATCGCCTTCTACCCGCACGATGTCGAGAGTGACCTCCAAGGGCTCATGCGACACGCCAATCTTGCCTTGTCCCACGCCCAAGGCTCAGCGGGAAACGGCATCCGCTTCTTCGATCCAACCTTTGCCAAGCTGGCCGAGGAGCGCCGCAGCCTGGAGCTGGATCTAAGACGCGCGGTGCGGGAGGAGCAGTTCGCCCTCTTCCTCCAGCCCATCGTCGACCTGGAGCGCAACTGCTTGGCCGGGGCCGAGGCGCTGATCCGCTGGCAGCATCCGGATCGTGGTCTGGTGCCGCCGGACGCCTTCATTCCACTGGCCGAGGAGACTGGCCTCATCAGCGACATCGGGCTTTGGGTCCTTGAGACGGCGTGCCGGACACTCGCCGACTGGAAACGCCAGGGCCTCCCCTATCGACTCTCAGTCAACGTTTCTGGCTCCCAGATACCCGAAGGCCTCCCACCGCCTGTTCTGCTCGATCAGGTCAGCCGCTTGGGCATCTCCCCCAGCCAGCTTGCCCTGGAGATCACCGAGGGCGTTCTACTCAGTGATGTCGGGAGCGCCCAAACCTGGCTCCAGACCCTACGAGAAGCGGGGTTCCCGATCTACTTGGACGATTTCGGCACTGGCTATTCATCCCTGTCCTACCTCAAGCGATTCTCAGTCGACACGCTCAAAGTCGACAAGAGCTTCATCCGCGATATCGCCACAGACCCGGGCGACCAGGCACTGGTGACCGCAGTCGTGGCCATGGCGCGCAGCTTCGGGATGGATGTGGTCGCCGAGGGCGTCGAGCAGGCCGAGCATATCGGTCTGCTGAGAGGCATCGGCTGCCGCTACGCTCAGGGCTATTACTTTTCACGCCCAGTCCCCATCGAATCCTTCCTGGACGTCAGCGAGCAGATCCCTGAATTGCTGCGCGCGACGCGCGATACCTGATCTGGAGACCGCCGACGTCGGGTCGGCCTTGTGATGGAATGCACAGCAAAGAAGACCAACCCCGACCAACGCACATCATTCAAAGACCTGGCCCCGAGTGGGTACGATGCAAAGCATGCGGCTGCATGCGTTCAAGCAGGCTCGTCATACAGAGCCAATCCTTGAGGCTCGTCGCCCCGTAGAGACCGGCCATGGTCGCGAGGCCGTCCAAGACATCGATCCCGTCCCAATAGGGACGCATCAGGTCCTCCAGACGAACACGTTCATCGAAGGCGAGATTTTCGTACTTCAGCCTTTGGTCTGGACCGCTCTGCCCAAGGGTCACGCATTGAATCGTCAGCGCTTCGCGCTGGTCGTTCAACAACCTGAGTTCAACGCGGCAACCGATGGGCAGTCTAGGACCACCCCTCACGAGGAGAGCGTCGCGGCCGATAGCACTGGTGACATAGGGCGCAGGTATCGCCACATCGCTATCCGACAGACGAATCACGGCATCGAGTTGCCTGGGAAGGTAGGAACTTTCATCATCCTCTTGCATGCGGGGCTCCTCCGAGCTTGGATGCTCGTGTCATTGATTTTTATCATGGACTCGTCGACATCATGGACCGATCGAGCCGGATTGCAATGAGGAATTTCGCTTTTCTCCCGCAACCGGGCGATCCGCCTGCTCACTCCCGCGCTTATTCCATCAGAATATAATTAATCGATGTTTTACTGACCATCAGAACCACTGGACGGCTGTCAATGTACTCCTATACAGCCTGTGCGCGGAGCCTAATTCGCAGCCGCTCACACTTGGAATGAACGCCGCCATTCAACTTGGGTCAGCAGAGCAGAAATCCCGAGGTCGAAAAATAGACTGGATGAACAGGATTTCGCAGGATCAACAGCCTGTTCCGGAACGGACTCAGGATTCGACTCGCCGCATCATCCAGGAGAGGCGTCGATCATCGTTTCGGCCAGTCGCCTTGGTGGGAGCACGGCGCCCCGCCGCGACGGCCGCCTGCTCGCGGCGGGGCGCTGCTCCCACCGCGACTTGCTTCGTCGATCAGGCTATTGAGGCGGCACATTCACTTCAGAAGCTGTCTGGAAAAACGTACAAGGGGCGAATTCATTCGCCCAACCGCCGGACCAAGGGCGAATGATCTCGACCATGATTTCCAGACAGCCTCTCAAACCGCGGCGCCAACACCCAGCGCAAAACTGCCTTCGGCATGCGCCAGCTCGTAAAGGATGGCCGCCTGCGGGCAGTCGCGCACCGCTTCGAGGCGCTTGTCGACGTGCTCGCGCGCACGCTCCGGAACCTGGATCTCCAGATAGATCCGAGCCAGATGGAGATGCGGCTCGGAGGCCAGATCCGGATCCGTATCCGGACGCACGGCGTCAAGCGCGCGATGGAAGTATTGGATTGCCGCCGGCCCATCCATACGGCGATACCACTTGATGATTCCCAGCCGGGTGTAGGGCTCGGTCAGATCAATCTCCGGCTCTGCAGCGAACTCCGCGACCAGGTGCTCCAGGCAATTCTCGGCCGCGCCGAAATCGCGCAGCTCGCAATAGATGCCACAGAGAAAACGACCGAGGAAGATGGACTTCGGATGCTGCCGCAACCCCCGACGGACGGCCTGCATGGCCGCCCTCGCCTTCTGCTGAGCCCGCGCCACCTGGCCGGACTCGCGATAGACGCGCGCGCGCATCAGCAGATCGTGCGCCTCCTCCGCAACTGCCAAATGGACCTCACCGCCCCCGTATTGATCGGGACTTGGGAGGTTTGGTCTGTCAACAGGACCTTGGCTTCCGAAACCGAACATGCCCATCGCAGCATCCCTCGTATTGGCTCAACGCGGTGTTGACTCATGATGAATCAGGCGTCTAGGCAGGGGCCAGCCCCAGATCGGGGCCGGCAACCTAGACCCGATCAAGAGAGGTGGACGTTCCGGCGGCGCGGTGGTGTCGCCGGCAAGTCACAACGCGGAGCGCGCTCGAAGAACTCGATAAAGGACTCGAGATCCTGCGCGACGGCGTCGATCACGCCCATGGGTCCCGCCTGATTCACGGTTTCCTGCCGCCACTCCCCGTTCTCGCCGCTTCTCGCACCCAGCAGCTCCTGAGGCCCATCCATGGAGCGCGCGGCTTTCTCCTGGCTCTTCTCCCTCAAGTCGTGCTCCCGAATATAGTGCTCCGCCAATTGGTCGTAGCTCATCATGTTCCTTACCCTCCGAAAGATTGGCTCTTTTCTGCGTTGTTCGAAACCGCTGGACGGAACCCGCGAGCGACATCCATCGATCCCTGCCATGCCGAGATGGCCAGGATCACCCCGGATCATCAACGCCCGTCCACGGCGCACCGAAGGGGCCTGGGCGCGACGATCAGGGTAACGGCTGTCCAGCATCAGGCCG
Organism: Thiorhodococcus mannitoliphagus; assembly: GCF_010915725.1. Taxonomy (GTDB): domain Bacteria; phylum Pseudomonadota; class Gammaproteobacteria; order Chromatiales; family Chromatiaceae; genus Thiorhodococcus; species Thiorhodococcus mannitoliphagus. The sequence continues at coordinate 24,347 of NZ_JAAIJR010000060.1, read as the reverse complement.
GCTTAGCGAACTTGGATGCTGAGCACCTCCTCGCCCTCTGGGTCGATCAGATGCACGGCACAGGCGATACAGGGGTCGAAGCTGTGCACGGTGCGGAGGATCTCGAGCGGTTGCTCGGGATCCGTGAGGGTGTGTCCCTGAAGCGCCGCTTCGTAGGGGCCGGTCTGGCCCTGGGTGTCGCGCGGTCCGGCGTTCCAGGTACTGGGCACGACCGCCTGGTAGTTGGCCGTCTTACCGTCTTCGATCACGATCCAATGACCCAGTGCGCCGCGCGGCGCCTCCATGTGCCCAACACCCTTGGCGGACTTCGGCCAGGTGGCCGGATCCCACAGTGTCTCGTTGAAAGTCCTGAGATCCCCGGCGCGGATGTTGGCCATGAGCTGATTGAACCAGCCGTCCATGGCCTCGACCATGTACTGAGTCTCGAGCGTCCGAGCCGCGGTTCGGCCCATGGTGGAGTAGAGCGCATCCATGGGAAGATCGAGCTGCTGGAGCGCCCCGTCGACCAACTCCTTCATACGCACGTCGCCCGTGGCATAGAGCATCAGGGCACGTGCGAGCGGACCCACTTCGACCGGCTTGCCGCGCCAGCGCGGCGATTTGAGCCATGAGTATTGCTGGTCGACGTCGAGCTGCGCGTACGGCGGCTCTGGTCCCGTGTAGGCAAACTCGGTCTCGCCCAGATAGGGATGCAACCCCTCGCCTTTGCCGGCCGAGTAGTCGTACCAGGCGTGCGCGACGAATTCCTGCACCTCGTCCTCGGCGTGCAGATCCACCTCATGGATCTGCGAGAGATCGCGGTTCAAGATGACGCCGCCAGGCACCAGGTAGGAGCTGCGGTCGCCGAAACCCTTGGCCGGGAAGTCTCCATAGCACATGAAGTTGCCCACGCCCTCGCCCTGCTTGAACCAGTCCTTATAGAAACCGGCGATGGCCAGGGTATCCGGGACATAGACCTGCTCCACGAAGGCGTGCATCTGCGCGATGAGGTTGCGCACCCGCTCCAGCCCCGTGGCGTCGAGGGCCGTTCCTGCCTGGTTGCCGGAGTCGATGCTGATGGCGCAAGGCATGCCGCCGACGACGAGATTCGGATGCGGGTTCTTGCCGCCGAAAATGGCGTGAAGCTGGGCCACGTCCCGCTGCCAGGCGAGCGCGTCCAGGTAGTGCGCCACGGCCATGAGGTTGGCCTCTGGGGGCAACTTGTAGCCAGGATGCCCCCAGTAGCCATTGGCGAAGATGCCGAGCTGCCCGGCCTCCACGAAGCCCTTGAGCTTCTTCTGCACGTCCGAAAAGTAGCCCGGCGAGGATTTCGCGTAGCTGCTGATGGACTGCGCCAGCTCGGAGGTTGCCTTGGGGTCGGCACTCAGCGCCGAGACCAGATCCACCCAGTCCAGCGCGTGCAGGTGGTAGAAGTGCATGACGTGGTCATGCACATACTGAGCACCCACCATCAGATTGCGAATCAGCTCGGCATTGGGCGGAATCGGATAGTCCAGCGCATTCTCCACGGCGCGGACACCCGCCATGCCGTGCACCAGGGTGCAGACGCCGCAGATGCGCTGGACGAAGGCCCAGGCATCACGCGGGTCTCGCCCCCGCACAATGGTCTCGATGCCACGCACCATGGTCCCGGACGAATAGGCTTGCTGAATGACACCCCCATCCATCTGTGCCTCGATGCGCAGATGGCCCTCGATTCGGGTAATGGGGTCGACGACAACTCTGGTACTCATGCAGCGGCTCCTTGGATCGGGGTGACAGACCCGACCTTCTTCTCGTCAATGAGATGATCGGCGACCAGCTCGACCAGACTCTCCACACGTTTGTCCCAGTTGTTCTTTTGGCGTCCCGCCTCGAAGTTCAGTCGACAGCTCGCGCAGCTCACCACCACGGTGTCGGCTCCGCTGGAGTTCACCTGCTGCATCTTGATCTTGAAGGACTCATCGCGGAGATAGGTCGCGCGCTCGAGCAGGAAGATCCCCGCCCCACCGCCGCAGCACCAGTTGAACTCCTTGTTGGCGGGCATCTCGACCAAGTCCGAGCCCATGGCGTTCAAGACCGCGCGCGGTTCGTCGAAGGCACCGCCGCGACGTCCGGTCTTGCAGGGATCGTGAAAGGTGACCTTGCCCTTGAGCGGACTCAGACGCAGCCGGCCAGCCTTGGCGTGCCGCCCCATGAACTCGGACATGTAGATCATCTCGAAGGGCAGCTCGCCGCTCTTCAGCATGGGATTCCAGCGCAGTGCCGGATAGGCGTGCCCACACTCCGCAATGACCAGCGTCTTGGCCCCAATGCGCTCAGCGGCAGCGACGATGGGGTCGACCTGGTGCTTCCAGAGGGACATATCGCCGGAGAGCAGGCCGAAGTTCGCGCTCTCGAAGCCATCGCTGCAGACCGTCCAGTCGACACCCAGGTGATTCATGACCTTGGCGGTCGCAAGCAGGCCATTGCCATTACCCACCAGGTCCACCGCCGAACTCAGGACCATGACTTCGGCATGCGGCTTGTCCAAGGGGATATCGACTCCCGCCTTCTCTCGGATGGTGTCGATCATCTTGCGCAGCACATCCTCCGAGGCGCCGAACACGGTTCCGCGATGCTTCTGCTCCATCCTCAAGGCGTTGAGTTCTGGCGGAACCAGCTCCGCCGCCACCAAGGCGCTGCGCTGGTGGTGGACCAGGGACGCCGTATCGATCCCCATTGGACAGACCATGGCACAGCGACCGCACTCGGAGCAGGAGTCGTAGACCAGCTCTTGCAGATCTTCGAGATCCTTCAGCTTGACCTCGCTGGTGACCAGCTTGTACCACCAGCGGAAGGGGCCGATCTCGCGTTGATAGACCTTGCGATAGAGGTTCATCTTGCGCATCGGCGCGTACTTGGAATCACCCGTCGCCTGGAAATAGTGGCAGGCGTTGGTGCATTGCCCGCACCGGATGCAGCTCTCCAGCCAGACCGCCTCGTCGGCATTGGTCTCCGCGATCAGGGTGTCGATGGCCCGCCGGACTCGAACGCTATCGGACAGGGTCGGCTCGGGTGCCATTTCGCGAAGCTGTGTGATCTGGCCGGCAAAGCCTTGACAGACCTGCTCGAAGGTCGGAAAGACGCGTGTTTCTGCAGTGACTGTGCTCATATCCGGACCCCTTTGTGCGCGTAGGCAACGCCGCTCTGGGCGCGCGAGAAAACGAACCAGAAGGCATGCATCAGCTTGCCGAACGGGAACCAGGCGAACAGCAGGGCCACACTGAGGATGTGAATCGCCAGCATGGTCTCGTAACGCGGCCCCAGGTGAGCGAAGGCCATCAGCCCCGTGACCAGCGGCATCGCGATCACGATCCAGGCAAAGTAGTCACCCCAAGTCGAGCAATAGATCGCCGGCTTGGACACCCGACGTATGATGAGGGCCAGCAGCGACGCCAGCGCGATGATGCCCACCGCAACGCCCGCCGCATTCGGCAGCCCAGGCCAAGAGGCGCCGGTCAAGCTGGTGATGAACTCAATGTGAGGCACGATGCCGATCACCACGACCAGCGTCGCGATGTGAAAGACATAGGCCATGGCCGTCTGATAGCGCGTGGCCGTGGTGAACTCGCCGCTGGGCCAGGCGCGGCTGAACACCGTTCGGTACCCCTTGAAGTTGCCGAATGCATCCCGTGGACGCGACAGATCGGCGCCCCGCGTCAGGACAAGCACGCCGAGCAGGCGCCAGATGGTGCCCGTGATGAGAATGATGAGCGACCAGTGAATCGCCGGCCCTCGCGCAAAGTCTAAGAGCGTCATTCGATCCTATCCTCCAATCTTGTTTTTACTCTGTAGACGGTCGACCGCGCCTGGACAGGTCAGTCGTCCGAGTGCAGCTCCGCCTCTGATTTGTGTTTCTTGCCGCGTGCCAGCACCGCTGCCCCCGCGCCGACAGCGACACCGACGGTTGCGGCGACGCCGATCTTGGGTCCAGTTCCGAACTGCCCCATGGGAACGGAGTCGTAGATGCCGCCCTTGTCCCAGAAATTCGGCTCCGAGCACCCAATGCAGCCGTGACCGGACTGGATGGGGAAGCTCACGCCCTGGTTCCACTTGACGTGCGCGCAGGCGTTGTAGGTCTCCGGGGCTTTGCAGCCCAGCTTGTAGAGACACCAGCCCTTGCGAGCACCCTCATCATCGAAGGTCTCGGCGAAGAGGCCACGGTCGTAGAAGGGGCGCCGGTAGCAGCGGTCGTGAATGTTCTCGCCGAAGAACGACAAGGGGCGACCCAGGTGATCCAGCTCCGGCAAGGCCCCCATGGTCAGGTAGTGGGCGATGACGCCGGTAATGGCCAGGGGCAAGGGCGGACAGCCGGGGATGTTGACGATGGGCTTGTCCGTGATCAGTTCTTCGACGGACATGGCCTGCGTGGGATTCGGCGCTGCCTTGGGCAGCCCTCCGTAGGCCGCGCAGGTACCGATCGCGAGGATGGCGGAGGCGCCGGACGCCGTTTCCAGCAGCATATCCAGGTTACTGATCCCAGCGATGGTCGAGCACGCCTTGATCGTCGGGATCGAGCCGTCGACCAGCAGCAGGTAGTCACCGGCATTCGCATGCATCGCCTCCTCGCGAGCGCGCTCCGCCGCCTCACCGGATGCCGCCTGCAGCGTGTGGTGGTAGTCCAGCGAGATGAAATCGAACATCAGCGATTCGATCGAGGGCGCGTGGGAACGCAAGAGCGCTTCCGTACACCCTGTACACTCTTGAAAGGACATCCAGATCACGGATTGTCGCTTGGCTTGCTCCAACGCCTCCGCCATGGCCGGGACCATGCCTGCCGGGATCGCCATCATGGATGCGGTCGCCGAACAGAATTTCAGAAAGGCGCGCCGACTGATTCCCTGGCTACGCAAAAGCTCGCCCAGGGTTGTTGCTGTGGCCATCAAATCCTCCTTCGTCTCTACGGTTGCTTGGTGCGGGATCCAGATGCGTTGTTTCTTCTTCTATCAAGCAGAGCCTGACTGGATCACGGCCTGGCCAGTCATGAAATCACGACGATACCCCTATAAAGCTGACACCCACTAAAGCCCGCCCGTTAATTCATCGAAAACTAATACAGCTTAGCGAATGAAGCAGATCTTTGAGCACGCCCTAAAGATACGCCGCATCAGCAGAACGGCACCAGTCATTCACTTGATTCACATCAACTCTGACACGAGATGTTAGCTTAGAATGCGGACCTAGACCACACTGGTCAACATGAAAAACGCCTTAATGCAGAAAGAAAACCATCCGCTAAAACGCTTATTTAGGTGAGCCATTAATTAAGCAATTACTTAATTTCCGCGCATACGAAGTTGAATGATGCACGACCACAAGCAATGCTAGGTACCGAGCGTTCAATACGGAGAAAGGACGTGAGTTCAGGACAGTGCTTTGCGCTTAGACTTCGCAAATCAGGCAAGCGCTGGTAGAGCCGGGCATCTCGCGCGCAATGCTAACGAGGCGATCACCCTCTAAGCACGCGAGCGCGGCCCTGATCTCAAGTGAGGCGATGGTTTCCGTAGCAGCCGGTTTCCATAGCAGCCGCTCGGCCCATCCAGATCACAGCGTCATCCAGATCACGGCGTCGACGCTTTACAGTCTCATCTGTGAAGCGCTGAGCGATGACGCTTAGAGCATCGCTGATCGCTGGCCTTTCCCGTCCGGACCATCGCTGGGTCGGGCATCGATCATCGTTTCGGCCAGTCGTCTTCCGTAGGGTGGACAAGCGCAGCGCAGTCCACCAACGCCGACGCGGGATTCGGTGGACTTCGCGCTCGCTCGTCCACCCTACCGGCCCAACTGATGACCAAGGCCCTGGATCGACATATTCGAGCGCAAGGGTGCGGATGATGAAGCGACTCGAAGACGGCGTTTTCGAGTGGCGAGCTGACTGAATGAGCGAGCTGACTGAATGAGCGAGCTGACCGAATGAGCGAGCTGACCAAATAAGCAAGAGCGCGCCGAGGCGCAACGGAGGATCTCAGGATGCTTGCACAGAGTCGGGAGAAACTAGGTGTTGTGCTGGTGACCGGGGCCACCGGCCACATCGGTCGCCCCTTGGTGGCAAACCTTGTAGAGGCGGGCTACCGAGTCAAGGTGCTGACGCGGGCACCGGACATCGCGAGAGGGCTCCTGCCGCAATGCGTGGAGCTTGTGACTGCGGATCTATCGGACCCCTCGAGCCTTCGATCGACGTTTGACGGGGTCGATACCCTATTCCATTTGGCCTGTTACCAGCCAAACCCGAACGAGCCTTTCCCTTTGGACTCGCGCGGGCATTGGGAAGTCACCGCGATCGGGACCGCCAATCTCGTCGCGCGGATCAGTGGCTCGCACCTCAAACGCATGGTGTACATCTGCTCCGCTCGCGCCTTGGGCAAGCAGTTGTCGGCGAGCGAACACCCGCTGGACGAGAAGGTGCTCCCGATGCCCAGCGACCTCTATGGGCAGGCCACGCTGACGGCTGAGCGGCAGCTTCTGGAACTCGGACCGGCCGCGGGGATCAAGACCAGCGTCCTCAGGCTGCCCATGATCTATGGACTCGACGACGGCGACTTGGTGCGCTTGGTTGGCGCCATCGCGACCAAGCGTTTCCCGCCTTGGCCATGCATCCACAATGAGGGTTCGGCCATCCATGTGACCGACGCCGCCGCCGCCGCAGTTCTGATCGCCGAGAGTCCGAAGAGCGCGCGCCAGATCTACCACGTCACGGACGGTAAGAGCTACTCCACACGCTGGATCTACGAGCGAGCCTTGGATGTGATGGGGCGATCAAGGCCACGTTGGACGGTTCCCCTTTGGGTGATGCGAAGCCTGGCTCTGGCGGGAAGCATCACGGAGCGCACCATCCGTCGGCGAACCCCGCTGACGCTCGCCGAGCTGCGGCTCCTGACCCGCAATTCGCGCCTGTCATCCGACAAGATCTGCCAGACCCTGGGGTTCATTCCCAAGCACGAACTCGGCCCTGAGATCGAGCGCTTGGTCGGATCTGGGCTGGGTCTCTCGACCGAGTCTACTCTTGGCGCGGCTTGACCCCTCTGAGCGGTATCCCGAGTTCCGTCGATTGGAACCGCAAAGGCGCGAAGGCCGCGCAACAGGAGAAAGGCTTGCGCCGTACTTGGGTTTGACCGCAAGGGGCATCCGAACTCCGGATCAAGAAACCCTCAGCACTTGCGAGCTTGGCGGGCTTCGCGATTCAAATGATCTGTCTAGCGAGGCTTCGCCTCAGACCGACGCGTCATGCCATCGGGATCGCTATCGGAATCGGGATCGCTATCGTCGGTTCGATACCGATACCGATACCGACGGCCTTGGATGGTCGGACGCTTCATCGAAATTTGACTCATCTGCAAGCATTTTGCGCCCTCAAGGATTCTAGGACGAGCAACCCATGACCAAAGAAGACATCCTCACGCAGCTTCGCGAAGCCAAGACCGCCCATGTGCAATGGCTCTCCGGGGCATTGGCCCTCGTCTCCGGGGCCGCCACCGAGCGGGCGCATGTCCCTGTCCAGCATACCCAATGTGCATTCGGCCACTGGTACTACGGCGGAGGCACGCGGCTTTCGACTCTCAGCGCCTACAAGGCCATCGAGGTCCCGCACGAAGACCTGCACCATACCTACGCCGAGATCTATCAGACGCTCTTCATCGAACAGCGTCGGCCATGGCCGCTCAGGCTCATTGCACGGCGGCTGCCGCTCAAGCTCAACCAGAGCACGCAGACCGATGCGCTCATCGAACGCCTGATCGCCGCCTCCAAGCGATTGCTCGAGTCCATCGGAGTGCTTGAGCAGGCCATCATGAGCGCGAGCGAAGAGGAGATCCAAGCCCTTTGATTCGAAGGGCGGCCAAGGCTGCTCGCAGTCCGTCGAGGCGATTGCCGTGGAGCAACGCACTGCCCCGACATTCAGGTGGCAGACCGAGGGGGAGTCAGCAATCAAGGCTGCGGATGTACCGGGGTTGCTCGCTACGGGCGGGGGGACCGGCAGGGCGGAGGGGAAGCCACGGCCGCCTAGGAGATGCTACTGCTTCCTTCTCGAAAGCAAAGCCGTGGTCTTTAGTTGCAGCTTTGAGCGAGACTCAAAACACCAGGGCATAAAGCATCATCATCGGCATGACGACGACGAGGGTGATGGACAGCATCTCGCTAACGGTGAGTTCCTTCAGAATCGCTGCGTACTTCATGATTGACTACTCCAATAACTTCAGTTTCAACAACTGGAGCCCGCGACATCCGCAAAGAGAACCCGCAGCTCCCGACGACGAGCCAAACGACAGCCCATATTCGTTTATTAGTGGATTCTGATACTTTAGTCAAGTGCAGCCTGCCGTTTGATTTTACGGAATGCGGCCGAGTTCACCTCTTGGCGCCCAGCATCCTTCTGACAAAGCGACGTGGGACCGGCGCCCCGCCATGATCGCGCTGCCGTCGCGGCGGGGCGCCGCTCCCACCGACCGCGCGGTTGGATCAGAGGACGATCGAGGCATCCAAGAGAAGGCCAGCGCTTCCAGTGCTCATGAAGCCAAACGCCGCTCGCAGTGATCAGCGCAAGCGGCCGAGCTGGATCTGGTGCGATGCTAGGAGCCTGTCCGACTTGGGGAGATCGAAGCGAGGAAGTGGGAGAGCGAGGCCATTTCGTTCCGGTTTTGAAGCGCATAGTGGTTCTATGTAACGAAAAAGCGGGGCGAAAGGGACCCTTCTCCCGATTCCGCAGCCGATTCACCCTAAGTCGGACAGGCTCCTAGAGCTGGCCGTCCGGGGCCACGATCAAGGCCATGCGAACCAGCTCCGCCAATGAGTCGGCCCGCATCTTCTCCATCACCCGAGAGCGGTGTGCCTCGACGGTCTTCGCGCTGACGCCGAGCGCGGCGGCGATTTCCTTGTTCGATTTGCCGTCGGTGACCATGCCCATCACCTCATGCTCGCGCGGTGTGAGCTCGGCGAGACGCCTGACGATCTCCGCCTTGGCCGAGCGGCTCGCACGCGTCTTGTGGTCGTACTCCAGGGCATGACGGATGCTGCGCAGCAGGTCTTCGTCGTGGAAGGGCTTCTCGATGAAGTCGACGGCACCGGCCTTCATCGCCCTCACCGCCATGGCCACGTCGCCATGGCCGGTGATCAAGATGACCGGCAGCCGATGGCCTTCCCGGGCCAGGTGGGCCTGCAATTCCAGCCCACTCATCCCGGGCATGCGGACGTCAAGCAGGAGGCAACCGGCGCGTCCCGGATAGTAGTCCGCGAGAAAGGCATCGGCGGACTCGTAGGTCTTTACGGTCATTCCAGTGGTCTCGATCAGCCACTGGAGCGAGGTGCGCATGGCTTGATCGTCGTCGACCACGAATACGGTATCGTCAAAAGTCATCCTAGGTTTCCAGCGATTCGATCACGTCTGTCTCATCATCGGAGAGCCTTTCCGCGAGCGGCAGGCTCAGTTGAAAGGTCGATCCCGCGTCCACGTCCGACTCGGCCCAAATCCGACCCTCGTGATTCTCGACGATGGTGTAGCTGATCGCCAACCCCATCCCCATCCCCTTCTCCTTGGTGGTCACGAAGGGATCGAAGAGGGTCGCGATCCGCTCCGGCGGGATCCCCGGACCATTGTCCTCGACACTCACATGAGCCTTCCCGGCGTCAATGTCGGAGCGGATGCAGAGCTGACGCTGCCCCTCGGGCCGGGTTTCGAGCGCATCCAGGGCATTGCCGACAAGATTGAGCAAGACCTGTTCGATCTGAACCAGATCGACGCAGATGGGAATCGCCTGCTCGCTCAGCTCCAGTTCAATCCGCACACCGAGGCGCATGGTCTCGAACTCCAGGAAGGAGCACACCTCACGGACCAGATGGTTCAAGTCGACGTGGGAGCGCGTCGGCGGCTGCTTGCCGACCAGCGCACGCAGCCGCCGGATGATTTCGCTCGCGCGCTTCGCCTGCGCCGTGATCTGGCCCATGGCGCCGACCAACTCCTCCGGCTGCCCTACCCCGCTCTGCAAGCGTCGGGTGCAGCCATTGGCATAGTTGACAATGGCTGAAAGGGGTTGGTTCAGCTCATGCGCCATCCCTGTCGCGACCTCGCCCATGGTGCTCAAGCGGCAGACGTGGACGAGTTCGGCCTGATGCTGACGCGACTCCTGCTCGGCGCGCCGCACCGCCGTGATGTCGCGGGCATAGATGTTCACATAGCCAAGATCGCGAATGGGTGCGAGCAGAAGTGAGTAGACTTGCCCCGAGATGTCAAGCTCGCGCTCCAGCGGCTGGCCCGTGCTCCCCGCCACCGAAACCTCAGCGGCCCAATCCCCAGGCAGCCCTTCTCCGGGTTCGGCGCCCCAGGCGCGCAGCAAGGGGCGGCTCGCGCTGTTGGCGTAGACGATGAGTCCAGCATCCGTCACGCGCAGGATCGGGTTAGGGCTCTCGCTGGCAAAACGCGCGAGGCTCTTGATCTCCTGCTCGGCCTGTTTCCGGCTGCTGATGTCGTGGATATAGAGGGTATAGAAACGCTCATCCACCAGCTCGATGAGGGCGATGGAGATCTCGACCGGGACCTCGGAACCGTCGGCCCTCACCGCAATCAGCTCTCCCCGGCCGAGCGGCTCGCGCCCGAGGTGCTGGGAGCGGTCCAGGAGGCGCTTGAGGGCCGCTCGCGTCACTTCCGGTACGAAACGCTCCGCGAAGACCGCGCCAATGGCCGCAGAGCGGCCCACCCCAAAGAGCCGCTCAGCTGACGGATTGTACTCGATCACCCGGCCGCTATGGTTCAAGGTCACGATGGCGTCCAGCGAGGCCTCCATCATGGCGGCCTTGAGCGCCTCGCTCTCACGCATCTCGGCCTGGTGCTTGCGGCTCATCTCCTCCCGCGCGGTCAGCACCAGCTGGGTGAAATGCTGGATCCAATCCTCCAGCAGAACCAGCTGATTGCCGCCGCGATTGAAGCCAGGCTCGGCAATGCCGAGCGCGCGCTGCGAGAAGCGCGTCATCCGCTTGAGCACCTTGTTGAGACGCGAAGACACCAGATAGATGACGGCGGTGAAGACAGCGATATAGACCGCCGCCGCGATCAAGCGTTGACGCCGCTCGAAGATGCGCACGTGGCGGGACATTTTCTCCACGCTGGCATGAGGGACAAAGGTGGCGAAGAGCAAATTGGAGTTGGAGCCCTCGTATTCCGGCAGGGACTGAGAAGTGATCACATAGGTGTCTTCCCAATCGCCAAGCGTCGTCTCAGGGACGAGCGCCTGCGAATCCAGACTGGCGACGATCCTCTGATCATCGCTATCGACCAGGGCAACCGCCGCGCGGCCGACATTCAGCCCGCGCTGCGAGGCCGCCAGGAAGGCATCGTTGACCGGGACCAGCACCACCAGATAGCCCATGTCATAGCCGCCGGCGTCCTCGACGGCGTCGCTCGCCAGAAGATAGAGCTGCTCTCCCAAGCGCTCGATCACCGTGCGCACCTCGCGATCGTCGAGGAACTGGGTCGGCACCTCGGTCGCGATCTCCGCGGGAACCGCCGTGGGTCCGGGTTGAAAGATCTCCCGCACCTTGCCCTGAGGGTCCGTCAGCAAGACGTGGCTGGGCGCGGTCAGGGCATCGCGCTCGAAGAAATCGGGCAGCCAGGTTGGGCGAAAATCCTTGTAGACCACGGGATTTACGCTCTCATCGGCCGACCAGAAGAGCGGCTCCAGATACTCCGAGAGCTTGCGGTGATTGGCGAGCAATCGCGTGGTCGCCGCGTAGCTCGAGAGATAGCGATCGAAACGGATCAAACTCTCCCGCGCGCGCAGCTCGAGCTGAACGTCAAGCTCCTGCCCAAAGATCTTGTCGACCTGGCGGCTTTGGACCTGATCCAGGGTCGTCCAGATGACCAGACCAGCGACCAAGCCAATGACGATTGCGATCCAAGGCATCGGAACCCGTCGCAAAAGCCTAAACAGAAGTGGTTTAATAGAAATTCGAATCACAATGGTGGCTTCTTGACCGGAGCGACTTCCCTATAACCCTTTCCCGAAAACTGAAGAAGATGCAACTCGACTTGTCACAAGCCCAGAAACCTTCCGTCCTGAGACGACTCGGTGCACTGCTGTACGACCTCGTTCTGCTGCTCGGCGTGCTCATGTTGGCGAACGCCATCATCGTCATCCCCTACGAGGTCATCACCGGACATCCAGTCTACGAGAGCTTCCTCCCCCTGACCCTGATGCGGCTCTACCTGTTCGCCGTCATCGCCGGCTTCTTCGTCTACTTTTGGAGCCATGGTGGACAGACCCTCGGCATGCGCGCCTGGCGCATCCGCGTCGTCGGCAAGGACGGCGGGGCCATCGGCACCGGCACGGCGCTCAAGCGCTTCCTCTGGTCGATCGTCAGCTTCGTGCCGGCCGGACTAGGACTCTGGCTGAGCCTCTTCAACCGCGAGGGACTCGCCCTGCACGACAGCAGGTCCAGCACGCGCGTGGTTATGACACAGAAGGCAGCCTAAGCAAGTAGGACTCGCCAAGCCGCGTCCCGCAATGGACGCGGCGCATCCCCAGCAGCTCCGACCGTCACCAGGCAGTCACCCCCTTGGCTCACCCCAGGCGACGGAGCAGCAAGAGCGCCGCAGTCACGAAAAGCGTCGGCGGCGCGATGGCGGCGAGCAGCGGACTCATCCCAAAGAGCAGCGCCATGTAAGCGAAGGTGCGGCTCAACAAGTAATAAAGGATACCGACCAGGATCCCGGCGAAGATCCGCCGTCCCATGCCAGTGCTCCGCGAGGAGCCGAGCAGCAGGGGAATGGCGACGAAGATCATGGACAAGGTCAGCACAGGATGCAGAATCTTGCCCCAGAAGGCGACCTCGTAGGCCCCTGCGTCCTGCTCGTTGATCCTCATGAAGCGGATGTATTTGTAGAGGCCCCACACAGGAAGGGCTTGTGGATCCGCCACCACCACCTTGAGCAATTCCGGATCCAGCATCGAATCCCAACCGGCCTGCTCGATGCGCTCGACCGTTACGCCAGCGACACCCACCCGGCTGCGGGCAATGTTCTCCAACACCCAGTGACCATCGACGTAGCTAGCGGCGCCCGCATGGGTTGCGACCAGCGATCCGGCATCGGTGTCGACCCGATAGATGTAGATGTCGCTCAAGCGCGTACCGGACCGGATCTCGCGGATATTCACATAAGAGCCATGGTCGATCGCCCAGAATCCGAACGGCGTCCGCTGCGTCACATTGCCCGACAAGGCCTGACGACGCAGCTCGACGCCTCGCTGTTCAGCCGCGGGGGCCACGACCTCACCCAGCAGCAAGGCCAGGATCGCCAGCACGGCCCCCCCGGCAAGCGCCGCACGGACGATCTGCGACACGGACATTCCGGCGGCACGAATAGCCACCAACTCGGAGCGGCTCGCAAGCGCCCCGAGACCGATCAGAGCCCCGATGAGCGTGGCGATCGGAAAGACTTGGTAGAGATAGCGCGGCAGGCTCAAGAGCATGAAGAGCAGGGCATCCAGGAGCCCATAGCGCTCGACACCGATGGAGTCGACCTCATCGGCCAAGATGAAGACCCCCATGAGCGGCAAGAGCGCGCCCAGCGTCAGCAGGGTGCCCCCGATCACCGACCAGGCGAGATAGCGGTCAAGGATTCTCACTTCGGCCCGAGCCCATCATTCTGTAAACTTTAGTGCCAGCATCCTAACACCAGTTACAGCGGGCCAGCCCAGGCTGACCCGCGCTCTCAAGTACCGCCAGGAGCCACACGATGGAATTCAAGATCAAGACCGGCGAGCTCGCCAATCACAAGACCCCCTGTCTCGTCCTGGGCGTCTTCGAGCGACGCAAGCTCATCGGGCCATCGGAAGCGGTTGACACAGTCACCGGCGGAAAGATCAGCGACTTGCTCAAGAAGGGCGACCTCGACGGCGAAATGGGGCAGACGCTGATGCTCTACGACCTCCCGGGCCTGGCCGCCGAGCGCGTCCTCCTGGTTGGCTTGGGCAAGAAGAAGGACTTCACGCGCGCCGCGGCACGCAAGGCCATTGCCGCCGCCGCGCCCATCCTGCAGATGGCCCGCTGTGTTGAGGCGACCCTGGCGCTGCACGACCCCTTACCAAGCGACGCTGACCTCTACAGCAGTCTGCGCGATATGGTCATCACCATGGAAGATCGCCTCTATCGTTACTCGCAGACCAAAGAGGACAAGAAGGCACCCAAGACCCCACTCAAGCGCCTAACGCTCTGGATCGGATCCAAAGAGGACACCAAGGAAGCCGAGCGCGCCGCCGCGCATGGCAGCGCCATGGCGTCCGGGATCGCCCTCGCCAAAGAGCTGGGCAATTTGCCTGGCAACATCTGCACGCCTTCTTATCTCGCCGAGCGCGCCAAGCAGTTCGGCAAGGACTTCAAGGCGCTCAAGGTCGAGGTCTTGGATGAGGACAAGATGGCCGATCTCGGCATGGGCGCACTGACCTCGGTCTCGCGTGGCAGTCGTGAGCCCGCGAAGCTGATCGTCATGCATTACAAGGGCGGCAAGCCAGACGCCAAGCCCGTCGTCCTGGTCGGCAAGGGGCTCACCTTCGACGCCGGAGGCATCTCCATCAAGCCCGCCGCGGAGATGGATGAGATGAAGTACGACATGTGCGGCGGCGCCAGCGTCTTCGGCACCGTCCAGGCCGCCTGCCAGCTCGAGCTGCCCATCAACCTGGTCGGCGTGGTGCCGGCCTCAGAGAACCTCCCGGACGGCGCCGCCAACAAGCCCGGCGACATCGTCACCAGCATGTCCGGCCAGACCATCGAGATCCTCAACACGGACGCCGAGGGCCGCCTCATCCTCTGCGACGCCCTGACCTACAGCGAGCGCTTCGACCCCGCCGTTGTCATCGACATGGCGACCCTGACCGGCGCCTGCGTCGTCGCCTTAGGCAAGCACCCCGCGGGTCTCTTCACCCAGGACGACAAGCTCGCGGAAGAGATCACCCAGGCCGGCGAGGCCGCCGCCGACCGCGCCTGGCGCATGCCGCTGTGGGACGACTATCAGTCCCAGCTCGACAGTAACTTCGCCGACATCGCCAACATCGGCGGGCGCGACGCCGGCGCCATCACGGCCGCCTGCTTCCTCGCGCGCTTCACCAAGAAGTACCGCTGGGCCCACCTCGACATCGCTGGCATCGCCTGGACGAGTGGCAAGGAAAAAGGCGGGACCGGCCGACCCGTGGCACTGCTGACCCAGCTGCTCTTGGAGCGCAGCGGCGCGCTGGATTAGGAGGCCGCTGCGGCCCCGCCCGGGAGCCGCCCCCTAGGAGCCGCCCTTCAGATCTGCTCGGCTCGGTGACGCGAAAGCGTCCCAGCCGGAGCCGATCGCTAGCCGTGGTAAGCCCAGTCGGGAATCAGCTTCCAGGCACCGCGCATGTCGGCATGGAGGCGATCGAGGTCTGGCTCGAAACGACGAACGGCGGACCAGAATCGCGCTGAGTGGTTGTGCTCAAGGGTATGACAGAGTTCGTGCACCATGACGTAGCGGACCTGTTCGGGCGGAAGGAAGAGCAGCTTGGCATTCAAACTGATGCGGCCGTCATGGGTGCAGCTGCCCCAACGGCTGCGCTGATTCCTGACCGTGAGGGCTGAGTAGTGCAAACGGGTCTCCCGCGCCACCTCGTCCAGCAAGCCCCCAAGCCTGTCCTTGGCGTAGCGCATCAACCAGCGACGCAAGGCGGCATGACAGTCCTCGACCTGACCGATCGCACCTGAGATCGAGACGCGCCCCTGGCCCTCCGTGCGGGCAGCCAAACTCGCCGACTGAGTCTCGCGATAGTCGATGTTCCAAGACTCGCCCAGCGCTAGGAACTCGAGCCGGCTTGGACGGCGCTTGACGGCTGAGGATCCTGAGAGGCGAGCAGCCTCGAGGGCGTCCAGATGCCTTGCCACCCAGTCCGACTTGCCTGCCACCAGCCGCAGAACCTCGGGCCGCGTCACCCCGGGCGGCACGGTCACGACCAAGCCGTCACGCGGGGTCACCCGAAGCCAAATCGACTTCGCCCGACCGGACCTGCGAATCTTGAAATCGATGCCACGACCATTGGGCAGCTTCAGATGCACCGCGTCAGGCATCAGAAGACCCAGGCGATGAGGAGCGTCAGGATGAGGAAGAAGGAAAAGAAGGACCCGAGCATGAACTGCAGCTCACCGATCAAGCCATCCCCCGCCACCACGGCGAAGACGATGAAGAGCGCAACCGTCACGCCAAAGCCCCAGGGGACGGCTTGCTTGATGCTCATGCCCTCGCCCATCGCCTCGAGCACTGGGACCGTCGCCGGCAGGAAGACGGCGATGATCACCACCAACAGCAGCATGGCGACCAGGATGGCGACGGCGAGCAGTTTCAGCTCGCCCCGATTGTCGGCGCCCATCGGCCTCAGGATCCAGCCTGCGGATTCGCCTTCACCAGCTCGCGCACCTCGCCTGGATCCGGCAGCCCGCGCACGAAGAGTTCAGGGTTGTCGCCGGCCGTGAAGACGGTGACATCGCCGGCATTCATGATGCGTTGAAAGAGGCTTTGCGAGACCCGCACGGTGCGCACGGATGCCATGTTGATCTCGGTGTACTGCTTGCTCAGCAGACCATGGGTCCAGATCAGCTCGTCATCGGTAATGACCAATCGGTCTGAGCGCGCGGACACCCACCATGTGAGCAGTTGCAAGGTCGAGAGCGCAAAGACCCCGATGCCGACCAGCTGCAGGATCTTGCCGTCGAGCTGCGCCGCGAAGGCCGGCGGCACGAGCTGAGCGCCGAGGACCGCCACCAGAATTCCACCCGCCATCAGCACCAGGGCGAGCAGAACACCGAAGGGACGCATGCGCAGAACCGAGGGATGGGCTTCGTAGACTACGTTGGACATCTTTGGAAACTCCTTGAGCTGATGTCATCACAGCGAAGAGATGGACCTTTTCTAGGGTCACAACCACTTGAAAAATAAACTTGAAAAATAAAGAGGACGGTACTGCAGGTCAGCTGAGGATACTAGCAGCAACCACCCCGTCCGGGGTAACCCTGATGACCGCCGCGCGCAGCATCCAGAGGCCAAGTCGGCAAGGATGGAAGCGCCCGCCCACAGGCTTGCCGCAACGACGCTCGCGCCGACTCAAGCGAGGGCAAGTACGGCAGTCCGGTCGTGCCGGTATAATCCCAGCCCATGAAGCCGAACTCCCTGCTGAACCTCACCCCTGGCCCGATTCGCACCCGACTCCTGCGCGACCTCATCCTGCTGGTTGCCTTTACCGTCGGCCTACTGGCAATGATCAACGTCTTGCTGATCGACGAGATCAAGCACGACCTGGCGGACAACCGGATCGATGCCGCAACCTCAATGGTCCGCGACGAGGTACGCAGCCTGCTGCTGCCGGTTCAGCAACAGCTCTTGATCATTCGCGACGGTCTCCAATCGGCACATCTGGAACCGACTGACGAGCAGGCGCTCAATCTAAGGCTGATCCCGACGCTTGCCCACATCCAGCAGATCGACGGCGCCATCGACGCTACGGAAGACGGCCGCGAGTATTTCCTCAGACGCGACAACGACGGCTGGGTGACACGTTTGCGCACGCCTGGCGATCCGGCGCGCTTTCGCAGCACCCGCTGGGATAGCGCCATGCAGCCGCTCGAACGCCAGGAGCTGACCCTCGACTATGATCCTCGGACGAGACCCTGGTTCATTGAGGCGACGACCTATCCGGACAAGCTCGTCTGGAGCGAGCCCTACATCTTCGCCTCGCTTGGCGTCCCAGGCATCACCGCCTCGATCGCCTGGCAAGACGACGGCAAGACCCGCGTCACCGGACTCGACGTCACCCTGCAGACCATCCTCGACGCCATCGATCGTCTCGACCTGGGCACCGACGGCCAGGGCTTCCTCTTCAGCGGCGCCGGCGGCGTCTTCGTCCCTCCAGACGCAAAGGACGCTCCAGCATCCGACCCGAGGGCCAATGCATTCTTCTCGGCGCAACATCAGCTCGGCGGTCCACTGCAGTTCGATGCCGTGGCAGCCTGGAAGATCAATGGCGAAGTCAGCGGTGACCTGATCCGCTTCCACAGCGGCGGACAGGACTGGTGGGGCGGATTTCGCCCGCTCACCGACGATCCCGACGCCGTTTGGATCGCCGTCACCCTGCCCGTCTCCGAGACCATCAGCATCCTGCAGAGCCGCTGGCACATCATCCTGGTCACGACGCTCGGGATCCTCGGGGCGAGTCTGGCGCTCGCCTTCGTCGTCGTGCGCAAGTACAGCCATCAGCTCAAAGACCTGCCCAAGCTCAGTATCAATCGCCAAGATCCCGAGCAGGATCTGCGCTATCTGATCGGCTCCGGCGAGGGCCCGCATCTGGAGTTCAAGTCGACCATGCGGATGAACCTCCACGCCAAGACGCCCGGCAAGGAGATCGAGCTGGCCTGGCTCAAGGGCGTGGCCGCCTTCCTGAATACGGAGGGCGGGATTTTACTGCTCGGCATTGCAGACGACGGAACGACGCTAGGACTGGGTGCGGACAAGTTCGAGAACGAAGATAAGTGCCAGCTCCATTTCAAGAATCTGCTCAATCAACACCTGGGGCCTGAGTATGCAAGGCTGGTGCGCTTCTTTCTGCTCGACCTCGATGAGCTTCGCGTCGGCGCCATCGAGTGCGAGCGCTCCGACGCGCCCGTGATTCTGCGCGACGACAAGAAGCGCGAACTCTTCATCATCCGCAACGGCCCTTCCAACATCGAACTGCCCATCAGCCGGGCACTCAAATACATCCGCAGCCGATTCTAGAGGCTTCGCCCCTCGGCCAATGTCATGGCGATCGGAAGCCCCTTCGCCAACACTCCAATCTCCCGGAACCCTGAGTAGAGAAACCCGTGTCGGCGCGACATCCATCCAACATAACGGCAAGCGGTAGTGCCACAATCTATAGGATGCCGAGAAATTATTACGCTTTCAAATCAATGGTTTAATAAAACTTTCATCCTATAGATAAGGGCACTACCCGCATGGACATCAACGCGAGCACTATCTAAGAGGACGAAGAGAAAACGTGCTCCGTTACTGCTTGGAAAGCGTCCATCAACAACTTCCCCCCTTTCGCAAAGGGGGGCTAGGGGGGATTTCGGGCGGCATCGCTCGCATCGGGAAACAATTGATGGACACTTTCTTAGTCGCACGGCCTATGTGAAACGGGAGCCCCGGTGCTTTTTTGATCTTGCAATGATGCGAGGCACGCCGGAAAAGTCATGGGATTGCCCCTTGAGACCTCACCTCTGCCGTTGCCGCAGCCTTGCCCTGCGATCTGGGCGCCAATGGGCCTGATCGCTCCTCGGCATGGTAGCGCTCGTTGATCTTCGCCCACTGGCCGGAGAGGACGATCTTGGCCAGCCCAGCGTCATAGGCTGCGGCGATGTCCGCCTGCCGGCAAACGAAACCCAATGCAAGGGGCTCAAACAGGTCGTGGAAGGCGAGTTCGACGTGCCCCTCGCCCTCATGCTCGAGGTAGTCCAGATACCAGGAGACGAGCAGTCGATCGGCGATGATGACGTCGACGCTGCCTTGGAGCAACAGCCGCACCTGGGCGCGATGATTGGAGATCTCCCTGTAGCCAGGATTGCTCGCCACCACGGCGCGGAATGCCTCGCCAAGGTAGTGCTTCGCGCCGGAATAGGCGATGACGCGTCCGCTGCCCAGGTCCTCTATGCTGTCCAACTCCTGGGCCGGGCGTGTGATCGCAAAGTCGTGGAGGGGGTGCAGACCCGCGGTGCGGTTCCAGCCATGATCGAGTTCGGGGGGCGCCATCGGGATGCAGTCGGCGGCAGAGGGGTCACGGAGCAGAGCGTTCAGGGTCCGGCTCGTGACGTAGAGGCTTTGGACCCGGTAGCCGCTAGCAGCAAAGGCGGCGCGGATGGTGTCGTAAGCGAGACCGCCATCGTCGAGCGGGATGAAATAGGGCTGTAAAGATAGCGGCACGGCGACGACGACTGCCTTCGCCGTGTTCTCGGCCACTGCATCCCGGGGCTCCGCCGCAGCCGCCCACCAGGCCGCAGCGGCCAGGGCCATTGCGAGCAGCAGGCGGAGCATTACCATGGGGACATATTGCGCATCAGATTCCAAGGCTGGGTGAAGGTGTTGGTGCCGCGGTTGATGTCCTGCATCATCTGGTTCATCTGCAGGTTCATGCCGGTGACGCCGCCCGTCATCGTCTGCACGGCGGTGTTGAGTTGACCAACTTCTTGGCGCATCACCGAGAGGTCTGCCGCCATCGATGCCTGGATCACTTGGATCGCACCGTTAATGGTGCCGATGTTGTAGTCCATCGCCACAATGCTGGCTTCGATGTCGTCGATATTACCGTCCATGCTGACGACGCCGATGGTGACGGCATTCATGTTGTCGGACATCGAGGTCAGCTTCTCGCGCATGACCGAGACGTCCCCGCTCATGCGCTCAACCGAGACCACCATGCTGGCCATGCTGTCGGTCATGCGGCCCATGAAGACCATCATGCTGAGCATCGGCACACCCATCGCAGCGAAGGCGCCGAGGCCCAGGAGACCCCAGAGAAGCCATTTCCCGAGCTGCCCCTGGGACGCCTGCGGGGCTTGGGTCGGCGATTCCGAATCTGAGGTCATGGGTTGTGGCTCTGGGCTCGCAGGGTGGACATTGTCGTACAGGCGACCTTGAGTATGGCAACCTCGCCAGCTTGTCGCAATCCAGGACGGCGCATCGTCGCGGGCCGTCATGGGGAGGGGGAGCGGCCCCAGGGGCTCCGTCGGAGATCAGGGGCAGGTCTCGTCTTGTAACAACCAGGTTCAAGAAGGATCCTTGCTTCGTGGTCTGAGCCCCCCGCAGCGCAGTTTCAGGCGCGCTCTACCACATGACCTCGCGTCCTGATCGGCGTGAGTCGATCTAGGAGGAGAATGAGAAAACGTGGCCCGTCGCTACCTGGTCGCGCGGCCCATGCGAGATGGGAAACCTGATCAACTGTTTGGGTTTGTAAGCATAGTAGACCCTTCTGGCGCAGTCCGGCCCCTGCCATCGACCTTGCGATCACTGCCGCGCTTAGGTCTCAGGGGCGTCGTAGTAGGTCAGGTCCAACCACCCAGCGAGATCCCCGCGTTGAGCAAAGTTCCAGGCGTTGATCCAGTCGTAGAAGGACCAGAAATCCTTGCTGTTGCGCAGGATGCCGAAGCGCCTCTTGAAGGCGCTCCAATCGTCTTTGGTCTCGACCGAGCTTAGGCCAACGAGGAAGCTAGATGCATGCTTCAGGTCCAGATCAACGAATAGGTTCGGGAACCCATTCACCAGTGTTGAGTAAACGCTCATGGTGTCCTTCTTCGGCATCGACTGGCCATTCTGGAAGACCAATGTGTACTGGGACTTGTAGGCTCGGTTTGCGATCAGCGAATAGACGCGGTGCTCATCACCGTGATTGAGCCGCAGCATGATCACGCTCGGCAGATGCGGGACAAACGATAGCCCCTCGATCGCAGTCAGGGTCGAGATCGCCGTCTCCCAGTCATCGAAGCTGGTCACCGATGCATCTAACTCAACCTTGGGCTTCTGCTGGGGATTGAGCCGATCCGGTAAGCCACTGATCGCTCGACCGAGACGGCGCTCGAGCTGCGCGACGAGATCCATCAGAGGATCGTCGCCGCTCACCTCAACCTGCGTCGGCTGGGCCTCGCCAGCGAAGGGCACCGCAGCCAGGCCGATGGTGCCGATTCCCTGCGTCCACTCATGGCGGATCGACTTACGATCCTCGGGTGGCAGCAGGGTCAGGAAGTTGTCCTCGAAGGACTGGCGCAGGAAGTTGAAGAACAAGAGCGTCTCGAGCTTGAGGGCATCGCCCTCCCAGTAGGCGAAACCAGCGACAGTGTCGTAGTACATGCGCTCGAAGCCGGCGAAGCTGATCAGCCAGAGCGAGCGTGGCATGCCTCCCTGGGCGCCTTTGACCACCGAGACATTGGTCTCGTGGCGCAACACCGTCAGCCAGGCATTGCGATCCTCGCCGTCGCCATCCCAAACCGCATCGAGCGACCAGCCTTTAGGAAAGAGTTTCTCCTTGGTCGTCGCAAAGGCGTTCAGGTAATCGGCATTGCCAAAGACCGAGCGATCCATCAGGGTGTCCCAGCTATCGAGACCAAGCATCGGCTCCTGCACCGAGGGGTCATATTTCGGATCGAGGAAGAAGACCCAGAACTGATCCTTGACCGCATAGGTGGCAATCTGGCCGTTGCAAACAGGGCCGTAGGTGATGCCACCAACGACCACCGCTGAGTTCTCGAGCATGAATCGGTAGCGTGATTCGGCCGGGATGGCCGCGAAGACCTTGAGCGCATTGTCGCTGCCCCAGCCGGGCTTGAGCTCGCCCTCCTTGCCCCAGCCATTGCCGCTATCGAGTGCGAACAGCTTGGTCAGATGATCGATCTGATCCAGCGACAGGGTCCAAAGGAAATGATTCTTCTGTACCGGCGGCGCGGTTAGCTTCTCGAGCCGGTACCAAAACCTGTCGACATTCGCGTCGCTGTAGGGATCATCGTAGGGCAGGCCGGTGCCGATGATCTCGACCGGCTGGCCGGGCGGCGTCTTTGAGCGCACCAGTCGGAACTGATCGCCCGCACTCTCATCAATCAGGATGGTCGCGAGGAAGACGTGCTCGAAGATGTACCTGCTGACCAGCTGCGCGCGCTTGTCGTCTTGGTTGAAGAAGGCCTCCCAGCGCGCAATCGCCTCGGGCTCGGCAATGGTCCCGGCTGCCTTCTTCTGCGCTTCGCTCGGCCCAGGCGCACCAACTGCGACCCAGTCCTTCAAGGTCTTGAACTGAGGCTGGGTCAGCGCCGGCAGCCCAAACGGCATGCCAATCGCCGGATTCTCATTGAGTTCCGCCTTTAGCGCCGCCGCGCTCGACGGGCAAACCGCATTGAAGCGGTCGGGGCGCAGATCATCAAGGGCGTCGCGAGCGAAGCCGGGGCCATTATGGCTCATGCCCGCCTCGACCATCAGATAGAGCAGCGACTGATCGAGGTTCTCCGCCGCCGAGCCCTTGTCTGCAAGGATCGGGTAGAAGCCTTTGTCACGCCATGCCTGTACCGAATCCGCGGCATCCATATCGGTGCGCGGATAGTTGCCGATGTGATTGGAGTAGGGGTTTAGCCCGAACCCGCCACGCTCAACGCCAGGGAACGAATCCAGCTTGACGTTGCAGGGCGAGCCTAAGCAACCGTGACAGGCGATGCACCGACGATTGAACAGCGGCTGCACATCATTGACATAATCCGGCGTTTCGATGGAAACGGCCGAAGACGGGGCCTGGACTGAGGCCGCAGAAGGCTCCGACGCCGATTCCAACGACACCTCACCGGCGAACGCGGCACTGAGCGCGATCGGCAACGCAAGAGCCCAAACACAGGCAAGCGTAAACCCGCCATGCCGGCAGATGAGCGATAAAGACATCGAAACGAACCTCTGTGCAGGGGGTATCTTTGGATGCCGGCAGACTAAACCAGGCGCGCCTGCTCGACAATGCGAGCCAGACCTGGGTGCCAATCCCAAGTCTGTACAATGCTCTCCGTGACGACCGGAATCAGGACTCGATCGCAGCCCGCTGCATTTCTTACTGGGCGATCCAATCGATGTCGGCACCACCTATGACATCTTCAGCCAGCCGCAACACAGGCCTGACGACGGCGACACAACCCATTTAGCTGATCGCCAAGCTGTAGACCAAAGCCCGCGTGCTCGGGCCGAACGAACATTGGATGTGCTCGCGCTGGCACTGCCGCTTACACTCATCACCGGCTGCACTAAGCAAGTGTCCATCAATTGTTTCCCGATGCAAGCCTTGATCATCGTTCCGTTGCGCCAGGCAAAGCCTGGAAGGAGAGGAAGATAGCGGACGGATAAGCGAATCGGAAACTCCTTGTTGCGGCCCACCGGGTGCAAGTCCCGAGCCGGTAAGGATTGGCCATCCACCGGAACCGAGTGTGGCGTGGTGCGGGAGCGATCCCGGCTGCGAAGCGAACACAGGGGGCGTGTAGGCTGTGTGATAGAGCCCCGAAACTGATGCCAGCGGAGCCGACGTCTTCGGAACAGCGGAAGGCAATAGTGTTTTCATTGTAGCGGCCTGATGTTGACACTCCGCCGGGGTCTGAGAGCAGGGCATGCACGCACGGGTCGCCCAGGAACCTGGGAGGGCTCAGTCGTTCCTTGTCAGTGACGCGGTGCGGGCGCCGCGTAAGAAGCCGCCCAGGCCCGTGAGCGGTGGTCCGGCTCACGGGAGCGAAGAGGACCGAGGGCAAGGTAGCGCCAAGCGAAGGCAACGAAGTGCGGCGCGATGACGGCTGAGCAG
>NZ_JAAIJR010000005.1 GCF_010915725.1 Thiorhodococcus mannitoliphagus | reverse complement strand
CGTATTTATTTATCGATTCAAGCCAGAATTATAACACCATTTCAGCGAGTTAATGGGCGTATGTCAGGAGTTCTGCAATGGTGCGCTGGACCGGGCCGCCGGGCAGGGTGTCGTCGGGGAAGGTCTTGGTGACGATGCAGCCGGCGGGCAGGTCGCGCACGTCCTCCCAGCCCAGGGGGATGCCCTGCTCTTGCCGGTCGGGGGTGTGGATGCCGTAGGAGATGCCGGCCTTGAGGTCCGCCTTCCGGGCCTTGCGCGGCAGGCCGACGCCGACCAGGCCCTTACTCGGGGTGAAGACGATGCGCCCGGTCTGGTCGTACCAGGTGTCGGCCTCGTATTGGCGCATCACCGGGAACTGGACGCGATAGATGGTCAGCAGCTCGTCCAGGGTCAGGCCGAGGGCTTGGGAGACCAGGACGTCGATCTCGACCAGGGCCTGGCGGCGGGCGTAGTCGGTGCGTAGAGCGCAGTGGCGGTGCCAGGTGGGGGTGAGGTCTTGGAAGAAGTCTTTTTCACCACAAAGGCGCGAAGGACACAAAGGATTGGTTGTGTCGGTTGGGTCGATGGACCAGCGTTGGGTATTGAAGGTGTCGGTCCAGCAGTTTTGCCAGAGATCGGCGTAGTGAGTCGTCAGTGCAACCAGCGCTAGGAAGCGTGCGTTTCTTCGTGCATCCGGCTCCATGATTGGCAGCATGGCGGCCGTTGCCTCGCGAAAGTCCTTCTTGCCCGAGGTGCGCGCGAAGAAATCGCAGGGCAACGAGACCCAACACGAGGCCGCGTCGAGCATCACGGCCGTCTCGCGGAAGGTAATTGAGAAGACGCCGTCGATATGAGCGACATGAGGCGGGAGAACGACGATCCGCACGGATCGCTCATCTGCGGGATGCGCGCCGCGTCGTGCCGCGAGACGGTAGTAGCCCGTTACCCGCTCGCTCGTTCCCACGCTCCGCGTGGGAATGCCGTCTTGGCCGCTCCAGCGGCCCGTCGCCGATTCGCGACGCTGGAGCGTCGGCACTTGCTCCCACGCTGGAGCGTGGGAGCCAGAGGCGCCAGAGGTATCAGAGTCGCCGGAGGAGCCGGACGAGTTGGCTATTGCGGCGGCCTGCTCGCTCTCCGGATCGGAGCGACTGCTTTCGACCCACGGCACCCTCGGCGTGCGCTCGGCATACTCCGCTGGCGAGCAATCCGGTACATAGTTGGTGCGCGGCAGATAGTCGTCCGGTAGGGCGGTGAGGTCGAGACAGTCGTAATGACCTTTCTCGGTGCAGACCGCGCGCGGCGTCTTGTAGAAGGGTGTGCCGACGAAGAAATGCGGGCCGGAGAACACCCATTGGCCGGCATCGGCGGGGAAGCTGGTCTCGCGGCGGATGGTGCCGTCTTGCTGACTTATGACCTCATTCCAATGCTGCGTGGAGTAATACTCGCTCTTGAGATCGCTCAGCCGGCGCGGCTGGGCGGCGAACTTCGTCAATACACTGACTAATTCTTCACTGTGCAATGTCGGCAATCGAGCCGCCAAGGCTGGCGTTCCTTCCTCATCGTAGAGCTTGGCGAACAAAGCGAGGCGGTCTTGATCAACAGGCACAACACGGCTTGCGTGACCGGTTTCATTCCAATCTTTACCGTCATCATCCTTGATCCCACCAACAGACCCTTGTCCGTCATGCTGATAGCTGGCGTCGATGGTTCGTGCGGCGAAGAGATTAGCAATGCTGTCAAAGCTCGGATCAGGGCGAGACTGACAGCGATAGAGATTGATGCTGAATTTCACCCTATGGCCAATGGGAAACAGCATCCGTTGGTTCTGAAACTGAAAATGCCCCCGTAACCTGGGATAAACGGCCGCCCGAAACGCCCCGCCTTTGGGATCGTCATAAATCCCCTCCGGATGCAGAAATCCAGCCACACCTCGCGCACTTGCCAACATCCACGCCTGCGGCAGAAAGCACTTGTATAGATTCGCTTTCTGCCCCTCCAAAAGCGGATAATTCTGCCCCGCATTCAAAAACGCCTGCATCCCCGCCTGCTCACAGAACTCATCCAGCCAGGCCCCGCGCATCTCCGGCCACTCATCGAACAAGGCCGCCCGACGCCGCGCCAGGTCCGAGGCGCTCAGCTTACGGATCGCGATCTTGGGATCCGCCTCGCCTAGGATGCCCTTCTCCTCCCACTCCACCTTGAGCCAGGGCGGATTCCCCAGGATCAGGTCGAAACCGCCCGCCTCGCGGAAGATGTCGGCAAAACTTAGCTCCCAGTGGAAGAACCGATAGCGGGTCGCCAGGGCCTCGACCTGAGTGACGCGCGGAAAGTGCTCGCGCAGCCGCTTGATCCGCAGCTCGCCATAGCGGTCGTGCAGGGTCTTGTCCTCGCTGGGCGCCGCCAGCGGCAGTTGGCCCGGCTGATCGTCGAACAGGGACGCTTGGATCTCGGGCACCAGGACAAACTCTTCCACCTTGGCCGGCTCGGGTGCCAGATCCAGCTCCGTCTGCTCGTCGATCTCCATGACATTGCCGTCGAGGATGGCGCCGACCTCGGTGATCCACTGGGTGCGGCTTGGCAGGCTCTGGGCCTTGTCCAAGGGCCAGAACCAGAGCGCGCACCAGTAGTCCATCACCAGCTTGAGACGCCGGTAGGGCGTGGCCGTGTCGCCGTCCTCGCTCAGCATCCCGGCCTTGCGGGTGGCCTCCTTGCTGGCCCGGCTGGTGACGGTGCCCTCGCCGCTGTCCGGCCAGACCGGGAGTGTGTCCTCGGTGCGGGCGCGGTCCTTGGCGAGTTGCGCGGCGTGCTCCCGCCAGAGGGCGTCGATCCGGGCGCTGAGCTGTTTGAGGCGCTTGATCTCAATGTCCGAGAAGCGCCCGAGCAAGCCCTTCTTCCAGACCTTGACCCGGTCCAGCGCCTCGCCGAAGTACGCCTTGACCGCCTTGTTGGCGTAGTCGCACATGCCCTCGTCGGGCAGCAGGAAGTGATAGATCTCGTCATCCCGACGCGGCTCGGCCGGCGTGACGCGGCGCGGGGCTACGTTGAGCCAGCACTCGGGGTTGGGGACGGACTTGCCGCCGCGCTTGAGGTTCTTCGGCGCGTGGAGCTGGCTGACGCGAAACACCTGGGGCCGCGCGCCGACCAGCGAGTTGCCGTTGAACAACTGGTAGCCGAACCAAGGCACCCGCGCCGGCTTGGGGCGGCCGCTCGCGTCGGTCTCGCCATAGATGGCATTGAGCCAGAGGCTGACCTCGGCCAGCTCGGTGGCGATGGGGTTGAGGTCGACGCCGAAGACGTTGCCGTCGGCCAGGCGCATCCGCACCTTCTGCAGCTCCTGGGCGTACTGCTCGTGCGGGATGCGGCGCTTCAACTCCTGCTGCTTGCGCTCCAGATAGGCTTGGGCGAGCTGATTGACCGCCTCGTTCAAGAAGGCGGCGCTGCCCATGGCCGGCTCCAGCACGCGCAGGGTCAGGATGTCGTCGGCGTGCTTGTCGGCGAGCAACTCCTTCAGGGCGTATTTGACCAGACACTGGGTCAGCGACTGCGGGGTGTAGTAACTCGCGCTCTTTTGGCGGTCGCGCCCGGCCAGGCGATAGATGAAGGTGCCCTTGGGATAGACCCGGAGCTGTCTGCGGCCCTCGGCGTTGATGAAGGTGACCTTCTCGCCGTTCTTGTAGTCGCCGATCTGGTCCTCGGTGACGAACCAGCCGTTGGCGAGCAGGTCGGTGGAGCCGCCGTATTCGCCGCCAGAGTCTTTGTCGGCGCTGTCGCTATCGTTGTCGTTGTCGTTGTCGTTGTCGTTGTCGTTGTCGGAATCGTCGCCTGTCTCGGCCAGACGCGCGCTGGCCTCCGGCATCACCTCGTAAAGGTCATCGGCGGCGAAGAAGCCGCGATAGGACAGCAGGGACTCGTAGACCGCGCCGAGCTGGTTGATGGAGAGCGCCTGGTAGCTCACCCGGCGGGTGCGGCGGGTCTTGGGGTCCTTGGCGAAGGAGAGCCCGCGCAGCACGGCCTGCCAGATGTGATTGGGGAAGCGCACCTTGTTGAGCAGCGGCGTGCTCGCGGGGTCGAACAGGCGGCTGTCGAGCGGGGCCAGCTCGAAGGCGTTGACCGTGGCCGAGCCCATCAGCGTCTGTTGGACGTTGGTGTTGCCCTGGGCGATGAGGCCGAAGAGCTTCTTGAGCGTCTTGTCGAAATAGTGACCGTTTTGCGCCTCGGTGGTGTGCAGGTCGGTCAGGGTGAGATCGCGCAGGTGCTCCAGGCTGTAGCCGCGCGTGTAGACGTCGCTCTTGTTGATGGGCACATAGCCCAGCTCGGGGCGCGCCTCGATGTAGAAGAGGAAGATCAGGCGGTAGACCAGGCGCACGCACTCGGTGCTGAGGTCGCCGGCGTCGAGCTGGTCCTTGCCGCTAAAAAAGCCCTTCTTTCCCGCCACGGCCTGCGCCCGGAGCTGGCTGGCCGCCGCGTTGCCGAGCAGCTCGATGGCGTCGCGCAGGGCGTACTTGAGATCCTCGCTGACCCCGGCGTCGTGCTTGTGGGACTCGGCATCCAGGGTGTCGAGCAGACAGCCTTCGTTGCTTCCTGGCCCCCCGTCCGGACAGAGGGCCTCGCGGTGCAGCAGGGCGACACAGGCGTTGAGCGTGGCGGCGGGCTTCTTGCCGAGGATCTCGCTCAGGTCGAAGCGCAGAAAGCGGTTGGCGGACCACTTGAAGCGGTCGATCAGCAGCCATTCGGTCTCGCCCACCACCAGGACGAAGCGCGGCGGATGGTCGGCGGCGAACAGGGCATCGGAGAGCAGCTCGGCCAGGGGGCGCGGGGTCTTCTTGTCCTTACCAAGGTAGGCCGCCGGGATCTCCTCGATCCGGAAGTGCCGGGGGCTGAGGGTGGCCGCGAGCGGGTCGATGGCCTGGTCGTCACCCCGCGACTTCTGCTCTGGATTGAACGCGGGGACGATGATGACCTCGGGCAGTGCGGCGGTCTTGCCGGCGCCTTTTCCCACCTGGGCCCAGATCGGCAGCGGCTGGTCGCCGATCCATTCCAGCTCCCGAGGCTGGATGCCGAAGCCCAGCTCACGCAGCAGATCCTGGTGCAGTGCCTGGTGCCAACCCAGTTGGGCGGCGAACCCCTCGTCCCAGGGATAGCGGGCGTGCCGCTGGAAGAAGGGCACGGCGAGACGGGTCAGGCGCTTGGCGGGAGGCTCCCCGCCCTCCGTTTCTTGGGCACGCTGTTGCAGCCAGTCCTTGATGCGCGACTGGAAGACGTGGGCGAAGAAGTGGTGGCTGTAGAACTCGTGCTCGTTGACGATGCCGGGGAAGACGTCGAATTTTTCCGTGGTGTCCATGCGATCGTCAGGCCAAACCGTAGAGCGCTGCGCCCGCCTGGCGTGCCGCGGCGAGGAGTTTGCTATCACAGGACGCCAGGGTGGATCCCGTGCGTAGGGTCAGCTCGAGATAGGTCGCGTCGTAGGCCGTCAGTCGATGCTCGCGGCCTAACGCCATTACGGCTTCCTGGCGGCTCGCGACCGAGACGGCGTCGGTCGTGATCGGCAAGCGCGCGAGGCGTTGCAGATAGTCGATCACCTGCGCCTCACGCACCACGTCGCGCCGCTCCGCGACCAGCAAGGCATTGGCGATCTCGGTATGCCATAAGACTGGCACCAGCGCCGGTTGCTCCGTGATCGCATCGAGCAGCCGATCAGCCAGCGCATTTTCCTCGGGGTCGGCGCGAGCGAAGATCCAGGCCAGAGACATCGACGCATCGAGCACGAGACTCATCGGCGCCCCTCGGCGATCCATTCGCTGATGGTTTCCGCCTTCACGCCCACGATCTTTGGAAAAGCCCGCATCGCGGCGACGGCGCGCGCATCGCAAAGACCGACGTCTTCGTCCTTGGGCCAGTCCACAGGCTCGAATGCTGGATCGGCCCGCATTTTGGTGATGAGGTCCCAGAAGTCTGGTTGGGCTTGCCCCCGCCCTTGGCGCAAACGGGTGTAAGCATCTTCCGAGAGCAGCACCGCCACCGGTTTGCCGCAGCGCGTGATGTGGACGGCTTCGCCTCGCTCCGCCTGGTGAATGAGACGTGTGAGCTGGATCTTGGCGTCGGCGATCGAGGTTTCAGTCATGCACAAAGCTCCTGGTCCTATTGATGGCCATATTAGGCATGACAACAGCGTTTGTCATGATTCAGCGCGGAGCCATAACACCGGCGAGCACCTGCACGAAGGGCACGGGTTCGACCTCAAGGCTGTCCTTCACCCATTGACCGTATTCGGTGAAGACGTCCTCGATGTCCTTCAGGCGGCGTGCGCGGCGGCTCTCCTTGACGGTGTCGAGCAGATGCTCCAGGCGCAGCTCCAACTGCCGCTCCTGGGCGCCGCGTAGCTCGTCCAGCTCGGCGAGCTTGTGCTTGACCTCCTCGGCGCGCGCGGCGCTGAAGGCCGCGACCTGATCCTCCACGAAACGCTGCATGGTGGCCACGGCCTCGCCCAGGGCCTGCTGCAGCGCCGCGAGATCCAGGGGGCGCTTGGCATTGGGCAGGCCGCGCTCGCGGATGCCGGCGCGGGCGCAGAAGGCGTCGAAGTCCTCGACCGTATAGCCGGCCTTCCCCTGACGGACCACCGCCTTCCACTCGGCGATCAAGGGCTGACCCTTGCGGTTGGGGATCAGGCCCAGCATCAGGAAGGCGCATTCGCCGGGTGCGAGCTTGGTGCTGGTGATGACCGGGGCGCGCCGGCGGCCGACGTTGCCGATCACGCGGTCGATCAGCCATTGGCAGATCGGGTGCTGGGGCCAGAGGTACTGGATGTCGGGCCATTCGGCGCCTTGACGGTCCTGTTCGCGGGCACGCTGAATGGACTCCTCGACCAGGCCGACTTGGGCGGAAAGCACATACTCGTCGGTCTCGCGCAGGACCTCGGCGGGCAGTTGGCGGCGCAATCGTCGGCGCAGATCGGCGGGCGGGGTGAGCCGGAGCAGGCGGGCCTGGTCGTCGATGCGATAGCCCTCCGCTTCGGGGATACGGCTGATGGCCTGCTTGGCGAAGGCGTAGACATCCGTAAAGAAACGATGGGGCTCCACCTGGACAGGGACCGGGGATGGCTCTTGAACCGCGCCGAAGAGGGCCGCTTCCCAGTCATCCTCGTCGTCGTCCGCCGTGACCCCGTCGATGCACTCGCGCTCGAACTGCTCGGCGCTCATGCCGCTGGCCAGGGCCTCGGCGACCACGCGTTCCTCCTCCTCGATGCTGTGCTTGTGCAGGAGAGAGGCCGGATCACCGATATTGCGGCTGATCTGCTCGTCCTTGCGGACCAGAACCTCGATGACGCGCAGGTCGCCCTTGACCGTCTCGATCCGGGATTCGGTGAGCAGATAGTCGATGCACGGCGTGCGCGCCTGACCAAAACGGTCCACCCGGCCGTTACGCTGCTGGAAGACCATGGGCGACCAGGGCAGGTCGAAGTGCACCAGCCGATGACAGAAGTAGTGCAGATTCAGCCCTTCCGAGGCGACATCGGAGCACAACAGTACCCGCAGCGGGTCATGCTCCTGGCCGAAGCGCTCGACGATCTCCTGCTGGTCGATGTCCGAGAGACTCCCATCCAGGATGGTGAAGGCATCTTGCTTGAGGCGCAGGTCGCCCGGGAGCCTGGCCATGAGCCACTTCAGGGTCTCGATGCGCTCGGAGAAGATCACCAACCGGTCGTTGCTATCCTGGCCGGTCCATTGGGCCTTGGGGTCACGCAGCGCGGCGAGCAGCCGCTGGTACTTGCTGAAGCGCTCCGGGGTGATGGCCTCCAACTGCCGCGCGAAGTCCTCGAAGGCATCGATCTCGGCGGTCTCCGCCGCTGACGGTGCGAGTCCGCGTCGCAGCTTGTCGATGCGGTTGCGGGCGTAGCTGCTGGCGGCGGCGGGGCTGGAGAACAGGGCCTTCTGCAGGCCGACACGCTGCAGTTCGCCCTGCCTGCCCCCCGCGCGCGCGCCCTTCTGTGTGAAGGGGATCTCCAGCACCGCTTGGAAGGCTGCCTCTTCCTGCGGCGTGGCCCGGGCTGACAGGCGGCGGGTCACCGGCTCCGGGAACTGGCCCTCTGCCTGGCCCTTGATGTCCTTCTTGAACCGGCGCACGAAGAGATCCTTGCGATCCAGGTCGGCGCGGCTGTAGTCATCCGGATCGGAGATAGCGGTGGGATCCAACAGCCAGATCAGGGAGGCAAAGCTGTTGGCCGAGCCGTCGTGGGGCGTGGCGGAGAGCAGGATCAGGGTGTCGGACTTGGTGGCGAGGTTCTTGGCCAGCCGCGCCCGCAGCGAGGAGCCCGAGTCGCTCTTGCGCACGGCGACGTTGTGGCACTCGTCGATGACGATGATGTCCCAGCGAGACTTGTTGAGATAGTCGCGGTACTCGTTGTTCCCCTTCAGGGTGTCCATCGAGATGATGGTCTTGTCGTAGTAATTGAAGGGGTTGTGCCCGGATGGGATGGTGTTGCGGATGCGCTGGATGCCGGCGGAGTCCAGGCGCACCAAGGGGATGGTGAAGCGCGACCACCACTCCTTCTGGAACTGGGTCAGCATGCTCTTCTGGGTCACCACCAGGATGCGACGACCGCGCCCGCGAATGTCCAGCTCGGTCGCCAGCATGGCGGCTTCGAGCGTTTTACCCAGACCGACGCCATCGGCGATCAGGAGGCGGGTGCGGGCCTGTTTGAGCCCCTTTTCCGCCGGGAGGCGCTGGTAGTCGGCGGCCTTCATGACCGCTTGGTGGGCGCGGTGAATCTGCTGGTCGTTGGCGACCGTGCGCAGACGCTGACTCTCCAGATAGAGCAGGCTGTCGGTGAAGTAGTCGCTCAAGTCCTGGAACAGCTCGGTCTGGGCGGGGTCGTGGACTTGGATGTCGTCCTCGAGCCGGTCGAGGAAGATGGCCGAGGTGCCCCGGACCAGCTCCGACAACCCGTCACAGGTCAAGGCATAGCCACCGTCGTCGCTCAAATCGAGGCGGCGGATGACCCAGTCTTCGTCGCGGATGGTGACACGCGCCCCTGGGGCGAGTGCGCGTTGCATGTCCATTTCAGATCCTTTGCGATCTCTGCCTGTGCCCAAGTCCGACTGGAGTACCACTCACTCTTCGTCGTGTGATCAACGAGGAGCTACTCTTCCGCCGCGTTACGCCGCTCCCGTCGCATGGATTCACAGCTGCGAACCAATCGCTACGGCCATTGATATGCCGATGCGGTGATATACACCATAGGTGTTTGCTGCAACCTGTCGACCCGAGGCTGCCAGGGTACTGCAATGTCGCACCCTAGGAGCCTGTCCGACTTAGGATGAATCGGCTGCGGAATCGGGAGAACGGTCCCTTTCGCCCCGCTTTTTCGTTACATAGAACCACTATGCGCCTCAAAACCGGAACGAAATGGCCTCGCTCTCCCACTTCCTCGCTTCGATCCCCCCAAGTCGGACAGGCTCCTAGGTTCGACTCGACCGGAACCTCGTCGGTGAGATTGGGCAGCCCCAGAGCGCGGCGCACCAGCAGGTTGAAGTGGACCGCCTCGAATAACTCCTCGTCACTCCAGCCGAAGTCCTTCTTGAGGATCAGCATCCCCAAGAGCAGGCGCAGCGGCGCGTTCGGGCGACCCGTCGCGTCATCGCACAGCTCGGCAAAACGCTCCTCGGCTGGGACGTGTTTGACGACCTGATCGAGGAAGACGTTCTGCCAGGCGGTTGGATCGTTCAGCTTCTCCTGGTCGCGCGCGCAGAGCGCAGACATTGCTCGACGTTGCTGAGGAGATCGATCTGGCTGCTGTCAGGACTGGCTCGGAACATCGTCTGGACGGACTCAGCTGAGGCTTTGGGTGCACGACGCTATTCTACCAGCCACAGCCCTCGGCTCGGCGTCGGCAGCTTTAGGGGGCTTTTCGGAGGGGACTCAACCTTGATGCCTTGTGTCTAGCGGATGGTCAAACGGCCTGCCATCAGGCTTTCGCTCAATGCATGGAGGTATTGGAGGATCTGGTTCAGCGCGGCTGGCTGACAACCTACGGCATTTCGGCCTGGCATGGATTCCGTCGGGCCGTCGATGCTCGGGATTTTCTTTGTCTGATCGACCTATGCGCAATCGTGCGTTCTGTCGCCGGACACGAGGGACATTTCCGTTTCATCCAGTTGCCCATCGGCCTATGGACGCCAGACGCGATCTTGTTGCGCAATCAGCCTATGGAACTATCCATCAACAACTTCCCCCCTTTCGCAAAGGGGGGCTAGGGGGGATTTCGGGCGGCATCGCTCGCATCGGGAAACAATTGATGGACACTTTCTATGGTCGGGGTCGATGAGCCCCGATCACTCTAGCGGTCATCGCCAACGGATCACTGCTGCAAGGGGAACTGGTTGGAACACCAATACTTCAGGAGAATCTCGGGTTTTCGGACTTGAGGGGGCCACTCCAAGCGATTCAGTTTAGTCGGTCTATTCCTGGGGTAACCTCAGTGCTCGTTGGCATGAAGGCCCCTGGGCACTGGCATCTGAATTCCAGACTATTCGAACGGCCCAAGGCGGATCTATGCGGAAATGGCACCTGGTGACTGTTGGGTATACCCCAATGGGTATAACCCAATTTGCAGGGATAAAATTCCTCCGTATCCTGCGACGGGATCGTCCGACCCCAGCTTTCCAGAAACGGTCGAGGTCTTGCGCCCAAGTCCTTTGGGTGAGCTTTGGCTTTAGTTCCAGAGGTTGCTGAGTTCAAGCTTTAGCGCAGCGAAGGGTGCGACCGCGATGGCATCCTTCCCGGAGGCCTCCACGAGCAGCCGCCAAGCACCGTCTTCCAGTCCGTAGGCTTCGAGACTTCGGCACGTCGGATCGATCAGCCAAGCATAGGAGACGCCATAGTGCGCGTAGATCGGCATCTTAATTTCTCGGTCCTTGCTGGCGGTTGACGGCGAGAGGATCTCGCAGACCCAGTCCGGAACGACCTCGAAGCGGTGGCCTTGAGGAATGTGCGGCATCCGCTCTCGACGCCAGCCAGCAAGATCGGGAACGACGACCTCTCGATCGGTGACGAAGTGGATCTCTGGCTCCACGAGAATCCACCAACCACCGGGGCCGCCGCGGCCTTTTCCGAAGGGTCCGCCGATCTCGATCTGGAGGTTCGACTCGGCCAGCGCATGCAGACCGGCGGGCCGTGGATGGGTGTGCAACTGTCCGTTGAGGATCTCTCCGGTCAATCCATCTGGCAGCGCTTCGAGCTGCTCGTAAAGCGTTTGCTTGTAGGCATGTTGCATGAGGTTTCCCCTGAATTTCGGCCTCCAAACATGACCTAAACTTCCCCTTTACCTGTCGAAGCCTGCGCTTCAGATGATAATCCGCTCGACCTCCAGCCGCTGCAGGAAATTGTAGTCATCCGGATCGGAGATAGCGGTGGGATCCAACAGCCAGATCAGGGAGGCAAAGCTGTTGGCCGAGCCGTCGTGGGGCGTGGCGGAGAGCAGGATCAGTGTATCGGACTTGGTGGCGAGGTTCTTGGCCAGGCGCGCCCGCAGCGAGGAGCCCGAGTCGCTCTTGCGCAAGGCGACGTTGTGGCACTCGTCGATGACGATGATGTCCCAGCGGGACTTGTTGAGATAGTCGCGGTACTCCTTGTTCCCCTTCAGGGTGTCCATCGAGATGATGGTCTTGTCGTAGACGTTGAAGGGGTTGTGCCCGGAGGGGATGTTGTTGCGGATGCGCTGGATGCCGGCGGAGTCCAGGCGCACCAGGGGGATGGTGAAGCGCGACCACCACTCCTTCTGGAACTGGGTCAGCATGCTCTTCTGGGTCACCACCAGGATGCGACGACCGCGCCCGCGAATGTCCAGCTCGGTGGCCAGCATGGCCAATTCGAGCGTCTTGCCCAGACCGACACCCTCGGCGATGAGGAGCCGGGTGCGGGCCTGTTTGAGTCCCTTATCAGCCGGGAGGCGTTGGTAGTCCGCGGCCTTCATGACCACCCGATGGGCGCGGTGAATCTGCTGGTCGTTGGCGACCCTGCGCAGACGCTGGCTCTCGAGATAGAGCAGGCTGTCGGTGAAGTCGTCGCTCAAGTCCTGGAACAGCTCGGTCCGGGCGGGCTCGTGGACCTGAATATCGTCCTCGAGCCGGTCGAGGAAGATGGCCGAGGTGCCGCGAACCAGCTCGGAGAGGCCATCGCAGGTCAAGGCATGGCCGCCGTCGTCGCTCAGATCGAGGCGGCGGATGACCCAGTCTTCGTCGCGGAGGTGACTCGGAACTCGGGCTCCGGGCGCGTGTCCGCGTTGCATGTCCATTCCGGCTCCTGGCAGTGCCACGATCTATAGGATGACGAAAACTTATTACGCTTTCATATCAATTGCTTAAAAAAGCAGACATCCGATAGATAATGGCACTACCAGCCACTTTACACAGGCAAGCGTAACGCCTATTCCACAGTGACCGATTTCGCCAGATTGCGGGGCTGGTCGACGTCGGTGCCTTTGAGGACGGCCACGTGATAGGCCAGCAGTTGCAGTGGGATCGTGAAGACGAAGGGATCGATGAGGTCGTCGGTCTCGGGGAGGCGCACCACGGTGATCCCCTCGCCTTCGTCGAGGGCGACTTGGAAGTCGGCGAAGACGTAGAGCTGCCCGCCGCGGGCGCGGACCTCTTCCAGGTTGGACTTGAGCTTCTCGAGGAGCGCATTGTTGGGTGCCACGGCGACGACGGGCATCTGCTCGTCGATCAGGGCCAGGGGGCCATGCTTGAGTTCACCGGCTGGATAGGCTTCGGCATGGATGTAGGAGATCTCCTTGAGCTTGAGCGCGCCCTCCATCGCGATCGGGTACTGCTCACCGCGACCGAGGAAGAGGGTGTGCTGCTTGTCGACGAAGTCCTCGGCAAGCTTGGCAATGGTCGCATCAAGCGCCAGGACTTCCTCGAGCTTGGCCGGCACGGATCGCAGCAGCTCGACCAGCCTCGACTCCTCCGTGGCGTCGAGTCGCTTGAGTCGACCCAGTGTGATCGTCAGCAGGAAGAGCGCGACGAGCTGTGTCGTGAAGGCCTTGGTGGAGGCGACCCCGATCTCAGGGCCGGCGTGGGTGAGGAAGACCAGGTCCGACTCGCGCACCAGGGAGCTTTCAGGGACATTGCAGATCGCTAGGGTGGTCGCGTATCCGGCCCCCTTCGCCAACCGCAGGGCCGCCAGGGTGTCGGCGGTCTCGCCAGACTGAGAAATGGTCACGAAGAGCGCCTGCTTCGGGACGACGTGGCTGCGATAGCGATACTCGCTCGCGACCTCGACCTGGCAAGGGATCCCGGCGACGCCCTCCATCCAGTAGCGCGCGACGAGCCCAGCATGGAAACTGGTGCCGCAGGCGACAATGGTGACCGCTTCGATCTCGGCAAGCTGCTCGGTCGCCTGACTGCCAAAGATCTCCGGCAGGATACGATTGCCCGCGAGACGCCCTTGGAGGGTGTCCGCGATGGCCTGGGGCTGCTCGAAGATCTCCTTGGCCATGTAGTGGCGGTGCTCGCCGCGCTCGGTGGCCTCCGCCGCCACCGTCGAGGTCTTGACCGGACGCTCGACCAGCTGACCATCTCGGTCCCAGATCCGGACGCTCTCGAGCGTCAGCTCGGCGATGTCGCCTTCCTCGAGGAAGATGAACCGGTTGGTGACGGGGAGCAGGGCGAAGACGTCCGATGCGATGAAGTGCTCCCCGAAGCCGACGCCGATGACCAAGGGACTGCCTTGGCGCGCCGCGACCAGGTGATGCGGGTCTTGGGAATCGATGACGCCGAGCGCGTAGGCACCGTGCAGCTTGCTCGCGGCCTGGCGAACCGCGTCGACCAGGGCGCAGCCAGTCGCCAGCTCGTCGTAGATCGCGTGGACGACGACCTCCGTGTCCGTGTCTGAGGTGAAATCGTGGCCGGCTGCCAACTGCTCGCGCCTCAGCACCTCGTGATTCTCCACGATGCCGTTGTGCACGATGGCGCAGCGCTCGTGGCTGACATGCGGGTGGGCGTTATGCGTCGCCGGCGCGCCATGGGTAGCCCAGCGTGTATGGGCAATGCCCAGGGTGCCCTTGAGCGGGCTGGCCGCAACCTCCTCCGCGAGCTTGGCAACCTTCCCCAGGGTGCGAACGCGTGTTAGCCCCCCCGAGGGATCCAGCACCGCGATGCCGGCAGAGTCATAGCCGCGATACTCCAGCCGCCGCAAGCCCTCGAGCAGGATGGCCGCGACAGGACGCTGCGCGATAGCGCCAACGATTCCACACATTGCTGAGACCTCTAATGGAGCTGAATCAAGACTTCTTCGTGGGACGCACCCAACCCTGGAGCGTTGTCTGCCGAGCCCGACTCAAGGTCAGCGCATCGGCCGGGGCGTCCTTCGAGATGACGGAGCCCGCGCCGATGGTCGCGCCTGGGCCCACGCTGACAGGGGCGACCAAGGCTGTATTGGAGCCGATGAAGGCACCATCGCCGATCAGGGTCTTGGACTTGTTGGCCCCGTCGTAATTGCAGGTGATAGTCCCCGCGCCGACGTTGACGCCAGCGCCGATCTCGGCGTCTCCCAGATAGGTGAGATGATTGGCCTTGCTGCCATGCCCAAGCCGGCTCTTCTTGATCTCGACGAAGTTGCCGACATGCGTCTCATCCGCCAGCAGGGCATCCGGACGCAGCCGGGCGAAGGGTCCGATCCGGGCATTGGCCCCGACCCTGGCGCCCTCGATGACAGAGTTGGCCATGACCTCGGTGCCTGAGCCGATCACGCAGTCCTTGAGGATGCTGTTGGGTCCGATGCGCACGCCGGCGCCGAGCTGCACCTCACCTTCGATGATGACGTTGATGTCGATAGAAACGTCCGGCTCGGTGACGAGCCGCCCGCGCAAATCGAAACGGGCAGGATCCGCGAGGGTCACGCCCGAGCGCATCAGGTCCTCGGCGACGCGGCGCTGGTAGATCCGCTCCAGCTCGGCGAGCTGCAGGCGGTCATTGACGCCGACGATCTCGGCAAGTTCGGCGGGCTGAGTGGTGGCGATGCGAACGCCTTGGTCGGCCGCGATGGCGATGATATCGGTCAGATAGTATTCGCCCTGGGCATTGTCGTCGCTGATCGCGCCCAGCCAGGTAACAAGGCTGGCACCGTCCGCGACCAGAAAGCCCGTGTTGATCTCGGCGACCCGGCGCTCCTCGGGAGTGGCGTCCTTTTCCTCGACGATCCGCACGACCCGGCCGTCGCCATCACGCAGGATGCGGCCGTAGCCGGTCGGATCACCAAGCTCCGCCGTCAGCAAGCCCAGCGGCGTCTCCCTGCTCGAGTCGACCAGCTCGCGCAGTGTCTCCTCCGCGATGAGCGGCACATCCCCGTAGAGGACCAGGACACGATCGAGGCCCTCGACCGCCGGCAGTGCTTGGATGACCGCGTGACCGGTCCCGCGCTGCTCGCGCTGCTCCACCCAGGCACAGTCCTCATCCGCGAAGGCCGCCTTGACCCGATCACCACCATGGCCGTGGACGACGACGATACGCTCGGGCTCGAGCCGCTGCGCCGCGGCGAGCACGTGCCCCAGCAATGGTCGCCCGGCAAGCGGATGCAAGACCTTCGGCAAACTGGAGCGCATCCGCTTACCGAGACCCGCTGCGAGAATCACAACACCTAGCTTCATAGAATCCATCTTCCTTACAGATCACGCCGAGAAACCGCAATCAGCCGAGCCCATGAGTGCAGGGTGCCGCTCGGCGGCTGGCCAGCACCAAGGTCCGTGTTCAACTCGGCTGCGGTGGGGTCGCGCACAGCTTGGATGCGGATCCGAACCTTGAGCGGCTACCCGGCGAATCGCCTGTACCAAGAAGCCGCTAAGGGTAGCGGCAGACGATCAGAAGGTCACGCCCGCGTCGACCGGCGGGTGCGACCATCAGTGACGCGCGCCGGCCAGCGACTCCAGGTTGGACCGACGTTGGGTCTTGGTTCGAGGCAGCCGCCGAGTGCAGGGGCAATCGCTGCTGAACCCCGAGGTCATCAAGACCGGACGGCTGCGCTTCGCCTGCGAATGCACATTGATCGCACCGCTGGAGCTGGTTGTAATGCGCCACCACCTCAACACCTATGGGTGTCCCGAAATCAACCGGAACAGCCGCTCCAAGCCTGCGTAGCCAGGCCATCCTGGCCTGGTTTGCCAGGGCTGGAAGCCCTGGCTACATAAAACCGATAGGTGGTGAGGCGCCACCACCTGGATGCTTGCCGACCGCTCTTGGCGATGCCCTCTGCGCTGGCGCATCGACCAATGACTGCCGGCGCCACATTGGAAACCACGCATGCCTAGACCCGAAACACCTCTGATCGCCGCCGACATCATCATCGAACTCGTCGACCGGCCCGGGCGTCCCATCGTGCTCATCGAGCGCCGTTATCCCCCACTCGGCTGGGCGATCCCGGGCGGCTTCGTCGACCTTGGTGAACAGGTGGAAGCGGCAGCCGTGCGCGAGGCGCTGGAAGAAACCTCGCTGCAGGTGACCCTACGCGCCCTGCTCGGCATCTACTCGGACCCCAGCCGAGATCCACGCGGCCATACCGTCACCGCCGTCTACGTAGCAGAAGCCACCGGCGCACCTCGCGCCCAGGACGATGCCCGAAATCTAACGATCTATCCGGTCGACGCGCTGCCCGCAACGCTCGCCTTCGACCACACGCTGGTGCTCGGCGACTACCGTCGTTTTCGAGAGACAGGCCAGCCGACGCCACTTCGGCTCCCGCCCGATCAAGGCACGCTCTGAGCATCGTCCCCAAGGGTCGAGGGCGATGTCGACAAGATCGATCCTGAGATCGAGGGCGTCCGCGAGCAGTTACGGGTCATCTGCCGCCACCCTCGCAGTCCTTTCCTATCTGCCCGGACACCGCGCGATTCGCAGCCGGCGCGCTCGATTTGAACCCTAGCAGGCTGTCGGGCTTTGGGAGCTAACCTGCTGAAAAGCCGACAGGCTCCTAGCGAGGCTTCGCCTCAGACCGACGCGTCATGCCATCGGGATCTGGATCTGGATCCCGATACCGATACCGACGGCCTTGGATGGTCGGACGCTTCATCGAAATTTGACTCACCTGCGAGCATTTTGCGCCCTCAAGGATTCTAGACCCGCGGTGCCGGCACGCCAGCCAGCAGGTCGCGGAGGACGTCATCCGGCTGATAGCCCTCGATCTCGAGGTCGGCCGTCAGCTTCAAGCGATGCCGGAGCACGGACGGGGCCATGACCTTGATGTCGTCCGGGGTCACGAATCCGTTGCCGCTCGCGAGGGCATGGCCGCGCGCGGCGCGCACCAAGGCCAGGGTGGCGCGCGGACCTGGACCCGTCTCGATGCCCTGCCAATCACGCGCCGTGCGGACGAGTCGCACCGCATAGCCCAGGATGCTGTCGTCCATCTCCAGCGAGGCCGCAATGCGCTGGATGGCCTCAAGGTCCTGCGTGGAAAGAACCTGCTCCACCCGAGAGGTGTCGAGTTGATCTCCAACCTGACCCTGCGTCGCCTGCCGCACCATAGCGATCTCTTCGCGCTCGTCCGGGTAGTCGACGAAGACCTTGAGGAGGAAACGATCGATCTGGGCTTGAGGCAAGGGGTAAGTCCCTTCCTGCTCGATGGGGTTCTGGGTCGCAAAGACCAGGAAGGGAGGCGCCAAGGGCAGCGCCCTGCCCTCAATGGTCACCTGCTGCTCCTGCATGGCCTCCAGCAGCGCGGATTGCGTCTTGGCGGGCGCGCGGTTGATCTCGTCGCCGAGGAGTAGATTGCAAAAAATCGGGCCGCGACGAATGCGGAATTCCTCGCTCTTCAGATCGAGCATGGCATGACCCGTCACGTCGCTGGGCATGAGATCGGGCGTGAACTGGATCCGCGAGAAGCGCCCCCCCATCGCGGCAGCCATGGCACGCACGAGAAGCGTCTTGCCAACGCCGGGCAGGCCTTCCAAGAGGACGTGACCCGCCGCCACCAAGGCAACGACGGACTCGCGAATCACTTGGTTCTGCCCGATGACGGCTCGGGCGATCATGGCCTCGAGGGCTTCGAGCTTGGCGGACGCCTGCTCAAGGCTGAGCTGGCCGGCCTGGTCTCCTGTCGTATTCATCCGTTGCTCCGGGGCCTCATTTTCGGGACATCTCACCCGAGGTTTGTTGCGTGCCAAAGGGGCGCCATGGCTAAGTGCCGAACTTGCCGCCGCGCGCGCTCTGCCGCAACTGCTGTAACAACATCGCCTGCTCGGTGAAGGCGCGGGCATCATCAGGCTGAGCAAAGAGCGAGCGGTAGATGCGCTCGACCGATTCGCCCGTGAATGCCGCCACCGCCTCGGCCTGCGCATGGGGGCCTTGATGGGCGATGTCGGGATGGCGGCTCAGCCAATCACCCAGAATCCGCTTGCGGCTGGACTCGACCAGGGCGCTGGTCTGATTGTGCCGCCAGAGAAAGTCTCCGCTGGCATCGAGATGCTCGATCAGGTCCCGCCGACGGCGGTCCGGGGCCTGCACCAAGGGACCCAATCGCGCCCCCAAAGACCACAGCCAGATCAGCAGAAGCACGCCCAGAGAGGTCAAGGCATAGGGCGCGATCCCCCACAAGAGTCCACCCAGCCAAGGCATGTCGCTGTCGTAGAGCAGCCAGACCTTGCCGCCCTCGCCCGGCGCCAGCAGGTGGAGCGC
This sequence comes from Thiorhodococcus mannitoliphagus, assembly GCF_010915725.1. Lineage (GTDB taxonomy): Bacteria > Pseudomonadota > Gammaproteobacteria > Chromatiales > Chromatiaceae > Thiorhodococcus > Thiorhodococcus mannitoliphagus. Next base: position 73,604 of record NZ_JAAIJR010000005.1, on the reverse strand, counting down.
GAAGTAGGCATGATCATGCTCACCGATCGCCGTATTCGTCAGGAAGGCAGTGTCGCTGAGCACCGTGAGCCTTCCCTGACCGATAGGACGCTGCAAGATCCGCGGGCGATCGGCGACCGCCGCCAGGATGTCATCCCCGTCCTGACCTTCCAGCGCATAGTCGGCATGGAAGGCGACCTGCACCGGCCGGCCGACGGGGCCGAGGTCAAGCGTCGCGATCACCCTGCGATCGTCGTCGGACCCTTCGCCCGCGTCGAACAGCAGCCGAAAGCCGAGAGCGGAGAGGAAATCCTCGGAGGGTGCGTCCTCTTCCCAGGTATCCATGGCCTCGACGATCAGGTGCCCTCCCTGCTCCAGCCAGGCGATGAGCCGGGCCTGGCGCTCGGCGCTCATTGGCCCCAGGCCGAGGACCACCAGAGTATCGGTCGCGGCGGGCAGACTCCAGAGACGATCACGGCCGGTGACGCTCTCGACGGGCAGCTCGAGTTCAATGAGGAATCGCTCGGCGGCCAGCAAGGCATTGCGCCTTGCCTCGGCCGAGTAGCCGACCGGGATGCGTTCGGTGCGGCGCTCGAAGCTGGTGAAGAACCAGCTCGGCATCGCCGCTATCGCAATCAGAACCAAGCCGCCGACGACCAGGCTCAGGGTGCGTCGCTCGCCCATCAAGCCGGCTCCTGCCCGCCCGCCGCCCACTGCGCCCAGGCGTCGATCAAGGACTCGAGGAAGGCGTCGTTGGGGACGCAGTGGGCATAGGCAAAGCCCTGCCAGGCCCGGATCACCTGCCTCAGCGGCCCCATCTGCGCTTGGGATAGGGTGCGCGCGGCGAGACGCAGGCACTCGCCCTCGGTCGCACCCTCGGGCACCTCAACCCCCATAAACTGCAAGTGCGCGAGACTCGCGCGATAGAGCAAGGAGAGCGCGCCACGCCGATCACCATCGCGCAGACAGGCGCGAACAGCCTGGGCAATATCGGCAGGCAGGCGAGCCTCGACCATGGGCACGGACTCAGTGGGGGGCGCCCGAGTCGGTCGCCGCGCTCGGCCCAGGGACCAGCCGAGCCGGCGTCGGTCACGCAGAATCCTGACCAACAAGAGGACAAGGCCAGCGACCGCCAAGCCGAGCAGGATCCACTTGAGCGAGCTGGCCAGCAGGAGCAGCACCGGCTTGGCGCCCTCGGGCAGTTTGAGCGGATCCGCTTCGTCTTCCGCACTTTCAATGGGGACCCAGACATCGATCTCCTTGACCGATCCGAAGTCTGGCTCGGCGAGGACCTCCGCGATCAGCGCCTTGGCTTGATCAGGATCCGATCTGGGGTCGGCCTCCACGCCAGCCGACGCCAGCAAGGCCACTCCCGCCATCAGGACCAGGGTCGCGGCGCCGCCGACGCGTCCGCCCTTGGGTCGCTGGGCCTCTCCGCGCGCCGCCTCGGCAAGCGTCGCGCGCGCGGCCTTGAAGGCGAGTTCGAGATCCCAGGCTTCCAGCTCGGTGCGACGGGAGAGGTAGAGGGCGAAGCCGGCGCAGACATAGAAGGGCGCCACGATCGAGAAGGCGAAAACGTAGGCGAGGACGCTGACCCAGTAAGCCCAGGAGGCGTCGTCCGTGACGGCGGCTATGAGGTCGAGACGCGGGAGTTCTTGCGGCACCAGGAAAAAGACACCCAGCAGAAGACTGCTCCAGAGGATGATCTCGAAGTGGTAGCAGACCAAGGTCAGCCAGAAGGTAACCCCACTGCCGTTACTCATGACCTGCCGCCGCGCTCGGGCGGCCCGCCCCTGGAGTCCCTCCAGCAGGGTCAGGGGCATCAGAAAGGATCGACGCATGCCGATGCGCCGCCACAGCAAATAGGGCAGCAAGCGCCGGGGCACCCCGGCGCGAAACAGGGTCTTGAGGTCCGACCAGCCCAGTCGCTCGCCAAAGAGGGCGCGGCTCGCCCAAATGAGCAGCGGCCCCTCGTAGATGGGCTTGAGCCACCAGAGCGCAAGCAGCCAGAGATCGGGCCGGAAACCGGTGAGGAAAAGACAGGCGACACCGACCGGCAGGACACTCAACCACCACAACAGCCACAGCGGCAAAAACCAGGCGCGCGCCAGGGCGAACCCGAGATCCTGTCCTTCCCAGGCATCGCGTTGCCGCAAGGGGGCGGTGGCGCGGTCAAGCTCCATCATGCCGTCCTCGACCCGCCAGCGCGAGATAGAGCGCCACGAGCACCCAGCCCGCCAGACCCACGCCATACTTGACTGCAGCTGGCGCGGAGCCGGACGACCAGAAGGCCTCGACGACCGCCGCCAACAGCAGCATGATCGCCGCCCCACCGACGAGGACGATGGCGTCGCGCGCATTCTCGCGCAGCGCTGCCAGCCTGGAGCGGCGTCCCGGGGCCAGCAAGGCCTTGCCGAGCAGCAGCCCAGCCGCGCCAGAGATGGCAATGGCCGTCAACTCATAGGGTCCGTGACCGCTGACGAAGGTCCAGAAGGTGCCGCCATAGTCCAATCGGGTCAGATGGCCCGCGGCTGCTCCGATATTGAGGCCGTTGAAGACCAGGATCACCGCCGAGCCGACGCCGAAGATCAGGCCGCTTGCGAAGCTGCGAAAACCGATGCCGACGTTGTTCATGATGTAGAAGCCGAACATGGCAAAGTCGGTATCGGCCTGACGCTCGCGGCTGCGGCCAGGCTTGCGGTTGGCGGGATCGTAGAGTTCCTCCAGGTTCCCGACCTGCAGCCCATCCATGAGGCTGTAGATGATCTCCTCGTCGAGATAGGCGGCGACCCCCATGGCGAGCATGGGCAAGAAGAGCAGCGCCATGCCCATCCAGAAGGCGAGCGCGTGACGGCGCAGCACGCGGGGAAAATCTGCGGCCATGAAACCGAGCGCCGCGCTCAAGACGCGCGGGCGGCGGCGATAGAGATGACGGTAGCCGCGCCGCGCCAGGTCGTGCAGATCAGCGATCAGCCCCGGACTATAGGCCCGCGTCCGCGCCAAGGCGTAGTGCCCGCAGATGGTGCTGTAGAGCGCTGGGAAGCCCTGCAGATTGACCTGGGCAGGATTCCGACGGGCCTTGGCGCCGCCATCGAGGTACTCCAACAGGAGGCGATACTCATGCCAAAGTGGCGCGTTGGCGGCCTCGAACTGCTGCTGCTTCATCGGCGGCCCGACATCCCGGGCCAAGCTGGCACCAAGCGCATCACAGCGGCGAGCGAGGACGCTGGCAGCGCGTTGGGACCCGCCAAGTGGACACGTCTTTTCAAGCTCATCGCGACTCCTGCATCCGCCCCCGCGCCAGCCAGCTCGCCCAGCCCCGGACGCGCGCGACCGCAAGCTCGCCGCGATCGCCAGAGGCTTGGGTCAGGACCTCCGCCAACTCGATCCGCCGGGCCTCGGACAGGCGCTGACTGCGCTCGGCGAAAGACAGAATGGCTTGCTGCGCCTCCAGACCGAGTCCAAGCGGAGGCGCAACGGGCGCAGCCACAACGGCGCCTCTGGGCTGATGACCGCCGTCGACACGCAGCACGAGGGTGCCGGCCGCGAGATCACCCAGGCGACGAAAATCACGATCGAGCAGCACCGCGACCAGGCCGACACCATAGAGCAGCGGCAGGAAATCCACGACACGCAGCAGATTGCGAATCATGGACGCGGGCAGCCCAATGGGGGTTCCATCGTCATGGACGACCCTAAGCCCCATGGCACGCTTGCCGGGCGTTGCCCCTCTCCAGACCTCGAACACCACGGGATAGAGCCACTCCAAGCCGAAGAAGGCGAGGAGCATCAGCCCGAGCCCGAAATCAGCCAGAACGATGAGCGGCGTCAGGATGAGGTACAGCGCCATCCGAATGACGATGTCCAGCACCAGCGCCAAGGCGCGCGGGACAGGGCCGGCGACGCGCAGCCCCAGGTCGATGCCTTCGGGTGTCTCGTTGAAGCGAATGGTGTCGATGCTGGGCTGCATGTCCTTGCTCGAGCGGCCAGGTCCCCGGCACGGGCCATCAACGGTAGAGGCTGAGCGGAAAGTATTCCGTGATGAGAATCACCGGACGCCCATCGATGATGATGCGATAAGTCCGAAACACGGCCGTCTCGCCATTCGCGGTCTGATCCAACCCGACATCCAAGACCTCTCGGTAGCTCTCCAGTCCGCTGTCGCGAATCAGCACCCCAATGCCGATCTCCCGATCAATGAGCCGCTGGCGAAACTCCGGCGGAATCAGCTCCGTGCGGATCAGCGAAAACGCCTCGGCAAAGGTCTTGCCACTATCAGTGCCCCGCAGACGCGCATCGCGGATCAGGCAGCAATCGCCCGCCTCGACCGAGATCCAGGACACCGGCTGCTGGGCCGCCTCGAACCGCTGCTCGACGGTGTCGACAGCGACCGGCTCCCAGAAATAGGCCTCGAGGATTTTGGTCACGGTGCCGTCGGTCACCAAGAGCGCGCGCAGAAACGCGGGCAGCTCGCTCAGGGGAATGCGATCACCAGACGGCGAGGTGATTGCGGCAGCGCGTGCAAAGCCGTCGCAGCGAAAGGGAAGCTCAGCGGGCTCGCAATCTGCCCGCCCAAAGTACCGATGCATCACCTTACCTCGACCGCCATGACAGAGCAGCGACCACGACCTGCGCGCCGTCGCTTCCTCGCGAGACGAGCCCCGAGCCTCAGAGTCACACCTTGGAGCCTCAGCAGCGGAGTGCTTGGCGTCCAAGCCTTGGTGCCTTCCCCGGCTATGAGTGCATCTTTTGCGCCACCGCAACGTGTCTTATTAACACCAACTACAGACCGCCTAGGCTCCACGGGAACAGCATTCGGGAGGTCATTGAGCTTAGGGTGACGAACGACCGAAAATTTTCGCAGCCGCCAGTCTTCAGCTAGAAATGAACGCGCAATCTCTTGATTTTTATTCACATTATCACGCAGAAAAGACAAAGAGACCGAAAAGGCACCTGGGTTGAGAATCACATCGATCAGCGGCCGTGGTAAAAAATCTTCCCACTCGACCACTTGTGGGCTTGATGTCTACAGGGTTTTACCCCAATCTTCTGCGGGACCGCGCTCACCGGCAGCTTTGCCTGGTGCCACGCTAAGTCGAGAAGGGCCACGCTCTGCATTTGCCCTGCTACCAGCCTGGAAATCGTCTATGGTTGGCGCAGGGACGAGACAGGGCATGGCCGGGAAAGCATCCGCACAATGTGTTATATAAACAGCGCCTAATGGCCAACAATTTGGAGATTTAGCCCAATGACCAAAATCGTCAAGATCACCTCCCTGTCCGCAGCCGCTTTCCTGAGCGTCTCGCTGCTCGGCGGCTGCACCACCGACCAGACCGCTCGCGACATGGCTCAGCAGGCCCTGGACACCGCAAACAGCGCCCAGGCTTGCTGCAACTCCAACACCGAGCGCCTCGACCGCATGTATCAGAAGATCATGGGTAAGTAAGACGCACTCTGTGATCCGCGCCGGTGTCCCACGACCTGTGGGATGCCGGTATCCGCTTCAACGACTTGCTCCACCAATCCCCAATCGATGACCACCTCCGGATCATTTGCGATGGCATCCGGAATCACCTGCCGCGCAGCCTTGCGCTCGCTCTTCTCCCCAGTCTGAACTTCTAGGTAGAGATCGCTGCCGCGCCAGCCGACCTTGTAGGGCTGGTCGATGATATTGACTGGCGTCTTGAGTTCAACCATCGGGTAAAGCTCCTCGACGCCCTCGGGATACATGCGGATACAGCCCCCGCTCACCTCCATACCGATTCCCCAGGGCTGACTGGTGCCGTGAATCAGGTAATCGGGCCGGCTCAAACGGATGGCATAGCGCCCCAACGGGTTGTCTGGTCCAGGCGGCACGACCGCCGGCAAGATATCCCCATAGGCCTCATGCGCGGCCCGAACGTTGGGGCCAGGCGTCCACGTCGGATTTTCGCGCTTCTGAATGACATCGAAGGAACCCAGCGGCGTGCCCATCGCATCCTTGCCAACGCTAATGGTATAGATGCGGACCTCGTTCGGCTTGTCCGGCGGGTAGTAGTAGAGACGCTTCTCGGCACGGTTGATGACGATCCCCTCGCGCGGGGCTGAATCTGGCAGCACGAACATGGCCGGCACTAGAATCTCGGTATCAGCACCGGGCACCCACATGTCCACCTTGGGGTTGGCCTGGCGCATATCGTCATAGCCGAGATTGTTCTGCCGCGCGATATCCAAGAGCGTATCCTTCTGTCTTGCCTTGAAGTAGAAGGTCACACCGACCACTGAATCGCCGGGATTGTCGAGTCGGAACGTCTCGGCGCGGGCACTGTTCAGGGCGCCCCAGCCAATCAGGGAGGCGCCTATGAAGGTCGCCAGCCACGTCCGACGTTTGCCAAGATTCAAACCACTCATAAAATGCGCAGGCTCCAGTCTGGTTGAGATTCGATGAAAAAGTCGTCGCAATTGTCTCACGTTCGCAATATCGGGGTTGCCGCTCACGTTGATGCCGGAAAGACCACGCTGACCGAGCGCATCCTCTTCTACACCGGCGCCTCCTACAAGATCGGCGAAGTCCATGATGGCTCTGCCCACATGGACTACATGGCCGAGGAGCAGCAGCACGGCATCACCATCACGGCCGCAGTCACCAAGGCGCCTTGGCGCGAGCACCTGATTCAGGTGGTCGACACGCCAGGGCACGTCGACTTCTCCATTGAGGTCGAGCGCGCCATGCGCGTGCTCGACGGCTGTATTCTGGTCCTGGACGGCGTTCGTGGCGTCGAGCCTCAAACCGAGACGGTGTGGCGTCAGCGCGAGCACTTCAAGCTACCGACGCTCTTCTTCGTCAATAAGATGGACCGCCCCGGCGCCGATTTCCGGCGCAGCCTTGACGCCATCCGCAAGCGGCTCAAGGCGGAGCCCGCCCCCATCACGGTGCCCTTTCCAGAAGACGACTCTATCGTCCATTTGATCGATCGATCACGAATTCGTTTCCTCGGTGACCAAGGCGAAGAGGTGGTCACAGAGCCCTGCCCGCCAGACCTGTGGGAAGGCTGTGCGGATCTACGCGAGGCGCTAGCGCTCGCCGCCGCGGAGGCCGACGAGTCCCTCGCCGACCTGGTCCTCGCGGGAGAAGAGCCGAACGCCCAAGACCTCCGCGCGGCCATTCGCAAAGGAACCCTCGCCGGACTGCTCTTCCCCTGCTTCGGTGGCAGTGCTCTGCGCAACCTCGGCGTTCAGCCGGTGCTGGACGCCATCGTCGATTTTCTCCCCGCCCCCCTGGATCGCCCTCCATCACTCGCCAAGCGGCCGGATGGCACAGAGGAGGAGGTGGTCATGGGCGGCGACGGACCGCTCGCCGCCCTGGCGTTCAAGGTGCAGCTCTGGGACGGCCGGCGTCACGTCTTCGCCCGCGTCTACCGGGGCACACTCAAACCGGGCGACACCGTGGAATTCCTGGGCAAAGACGACCAGGCCAAGCAAGAGCACGTCGCGCGCATCTTCGACGTCGACGCCGGCAAGAAATCAAAGCTGGAGCAAGCACTTGCGGGGCAGATCGTGCTCCTCGCCGGCCTCAGACACGCCACCACCGGCGACACGCTCTGCGCACCGGGCAAGCTCCTGAGCCTCGAGCGCATCACGACGCATGCCCCGGTTCTTGGCCTCGCCATCGAGCCAGGTGCGGGCACGGATGAGAACAAGCTCATCGAGGTCCTCGACAAGGTCCAACAAGAAGACCCAACCCTGTTGGTCGAGGAAGATCCCGAAACTGGGCAGCGTCTGCTGCGCGGCATGGGCGAGCTGCACCTGCAGATTGTCCTCGAGCGGCTCGCGCGTGAGTTCGGCGTGTCGGTCCGAACGGGCAAACCAGCGGTCGCCGTGCGCGAGACCGTCTGTGCAACCGCCACAGCCGAGGCGCTCTTCGCTCCGCCGCCAACGCCGGACCCACGCCAGCCCGATCTCATGGCACGTGCCGTCGTAAAGATCGGCCCCACAGCCCGCAGTCAAGGCGAGCAGATCGCGATCCTGCCAAGGGTACTGCCCGAGGGCAGCGAACTCAGCCAAGCCCAAGCGCTGGCGATCGAGCAGGCCATCCACGCCACCCTGGCCGCCGGCCCGCTCGCCGGGGCTCAGGTGCAAGATGTCAGCGTCGAGGTCGTCGAGATCGAAGTCTTCGGCCCGGGATCGACGCCCGAGGCCATCGGCGCCGCCGTCAGCAAGGCCTTGCGCAAGGCCCTAGAGACCGCAAAGCCTGCCACCATGCAGCCGATCATGCAGATCGAGGTGGTCGTCCCCGAACCCAGCCTGGGCGCGGTGCTGGGAGACCTCCAGGCAAGGCGGGCGCTGATTCAGAGCACCTCGACTCAGAACGATGTCGCATCCATCACCGCCGAGGCGGGGCTCGAGCCACTCTTAGGCTATACAACGACGCTGCGCAGTCTCACCCAAGGACGCGGCCAGTTCAGCATGAAGCTAGAACGCTTCGATCTTTGCTAAGGAACTGTCCATCAACAACTTCCCCCCTTTCGCAAAGGGGGGCTAGGGGGGATTTCGGGCGGCATCGCTCGCATCGGGAAACAAGTGATGGGCACTTTCTAAGCCGACGCGCCACCGCTCGGCTAGTCGCGGGCTTGTCCGCGCGCCTTGACGCGCCCGGATAGGCTCAGGGCACGCTGGTACCATGCGAGTCGTTGAGCGCGACCACCTGATCGCGGCCTCCGTCCTTTGCGCGGTAAAGGGCGGCATCGGCACGCTCGATCAGGCTGTCAGGCGATTCCCCACCCCTGGCCTGTACCACGCCGATCGAGACGGTGACCTCGCCCATAAAGTCCTTGCTACCCTTGCGCTGGATGCGGATCCCCGCCACTTTGCGTCGAATCCGCTCGGCCAACTCGGTCGCGGGACCCAGGGGAGAGGTCGCAATGACCGCGAACTCCTCGCCGCCGTAGCGCGCCACGAAGACGGAATCGCTCTGGAGTTCAGCAAGGACGCCGCCGACGATTTCAAGGATGCGATCACCCATGAGATGACCGTAGGTATCGTTGCACTGCTTGAATCGATCGAGGTCGAGCAGCAGCAGCGAGGCAGGCTCCTCATCCGAACCAAGCGCCTGCTGTAAAGCGTCATTGAAAGCACGGCGGTTCGCAATCTTGGTGAGGCTGTCGACGCGCGCGTTGTATTGGCTCTGCTCCAGCTCTTTCTTGAGCTTGGCGACCTCAGCGCTCACGGCTTGAAGCTCACTGCGGAACGCATTGTTCAGCCCCTCCATACTGACCGTATCTTCCAAGAGCTGGCTGAGTGCGGCACGAATGCGCTCCGAATCGATCGGCTCCTCGAGGACATGAATGGTCTCCTTGAGCGACTCCCCGTAGGCCTTGCTGCCCTCGGCGCTCTGCGCAACCGACCGGGCAAGCTGCGTGAGGATGCTCACCAGGAGGTTCTGCGCCTGCGGACTGTTCGGCAGATAGGTCTTGATGAAGAAGTCGAAGAAGAGCGACTCGCTGACATCCGGGTCATAGCTGCCTGGCCCCGGAAACTGCTCCAGCAGCGTCGCGCTGAGTTCGGGATGCGCATTCTGCACATGCGCGTACCAGAGCGCATAGTTGTGAGGCGTCGGCGGGATCTGGCGCTGAATCATCAAGGGTACCGCCATACGAAGGTAGTCCGACGACGTGCTTAGGTCCTCGCTGAACACCATCCTTTTCTCGGTCATGCGGAGTCACTCATTCTTGGCTGAAGTTACGCCTTTTCATCCGGGCGCTTCGGTCGCGTTGCGCATATGCAGCTTGGCCGAATGATATGCGATAAGCCGTGACCGTGTTAGATCGAGCTAGGCGCTCAAGCCTACGCGAGAACTCCGTCAAGCAAGCGCCGGTCGAGCACGGCACCCTAAGGAACCGTCCATCAACAACTTCCCCCCTTTCGCAAAGGGGGGCTAGGGGGGATTTCGGGCGGCATCGCTCGCATCGGGAAACAATTTATGGACACTTTCTAAGCGGGGGACTGCCGTATGTCCGAATGGCGCCGAGGCTTCGCCTCAGACCGACGAGTCATGCCATCGGGGTCGCTATCGGAATCGGGATCGCTATCGTCGGTTCGATGCCGATGCCGATGCCGACGGCCTTGGATGGTCGGACGCTTCATCGAAATTTGACTCATCTGCCAGCAGATTGCGCCCTCGAGGATTCCAAATCGATGATCAAGACATCGGGGTCGCTATCGGAATCGGGATCGCTATCGTCGGTTCGATGCCGATCCCGATCCCGATCCCGATGCCGCTCCCGACGGCCTTGGATGGTCGGACGCTTCATCGAAATTTGACTCATCTGCCAGCAGATTGCGCCCTCGAGGATTCCAAATCGATGATCAAGACAAGGGGGCCAACGAAACGCCGAAGGTCGGGCCTGTGAAGTCGGCCCAAGCCACGCCCGTCCAATGAGCCAGGGTCGCGTTACAACCTGCGCCTGGTCCGAACGACGGAGAAAGAGGGGGATTGGTCCCAGGGACTCGGCTCAGAGGGCTAGGCCCGCCGAAGACTGGCTGATCGACTGCGGTTCGGGAGGGGTGAGTCCGCGTCGTCCCTCGACCCGGACTCATGCCGTTGCCTGTCGCGGCGCGGCACCCAGAGCGGTTAGAAGCAGGAGCCAAGCGCGGCACTGACGCTCTGCAGCGGCTTGCTGAGCATCAAGCACCCATGCCGATCCCAAGGCACCATCATGGCCGCGCTCGCGCCAAGCACACCAGGCTCAAGGACTCGACTCATCGGCCTGAGAGTCCTGCTTGGTCTCGGAGCTAGAACTGCTCGAGTCGCGCCTCGAGCTGACAAACTGATAGTAGAGGAGCCAGCCGACCAGCCCGAGGAACACCATCATTTCGGCAGCAGCAAGAGATCCACCATCCATCGTCGTATCCTCTTTCGGGTTTGTTGTCACTGATTGCATCGCTTCGGTTGCGAGATTTGGGACGAGGTGAGCGATTGCAACCATGCTCGATTCAGGGCCGCCGCCTGCTTCAAACCCCTTAAATTACGAGGCTTTGGCGAACAGCAAACCCCCATTCTCGATGCCCTTAGCTGGGGTCGCTAAATGCGAGCATGAATCGATCTCGGATTCATCTGCGAAAGCGGCCTGCTTCGGGTTATGCTTTGGTCATCCTATCGGCGACCGACCAGCGCATTGGCAGTAACAGACGATGTCTCAACAGCCCCAGACCATCCAACTCTCAGACCTTCCGCATCGGACACCCGCCCGCTTGACCGAGATCCGCGGCGGCCGCCACCTGACGCGCCGCCTCCTTGCGCTCGGTCTCAGACAGGGCAGCTCGCTCTGCGTCGTCCAGCGCAGAGGGCAGGGCCTCGTGCTGGCAAGCGGCGATGCGCGCATCGCCGTGGGCTCGGGCATCGCCGAGAAGCTTTGGGTCACACCCGAAGCTCCGCATTCAGGCTGCGTGACCTGCGCACAGGACGATGTCGAGCAAGTGCCGGACAGCGAGCACTTGGGGCTCACGAGCTAGGCGCGGACATTCATCATGACGGATAAGTCCACCGCCCCAGCGGCAGCCGACGACCGGCCGCAAAAGCCGCTGACGATCGCCGTCGCGGGCAACCCCAACTGCGGCAAGTCGGCCCTCTTCAACGCCCTCACAGGCATCCGGCAAACCACGGGGAACTGGCCCGGCGTCACCGTCGAGCGCAAGGAAGGCGCCATGGAGTTGGATGGGCGACGGATCCGCGTGATCGACCTGCCCGGCATTTACTCACTGGACGCCAATTCGCTGGATGAAGTCGTCACGCGCGACTACCTGCTCAGCCGTGACGCCAACCTGATCGTCAATGTGATCGACGCCAGCAACCTGGAGCGGCACCTCTATCTGACGGTCCAGTTGTTGGAGATGGGCGTACCCATCGTCATCGCGCTCAACATGATGGACATCGCGCGCAAGCGCGGCATCCAGATCGATACCGGGCAGCTGGCCGAAACGCTCGGCTGCCCCGTGGTGCCCCTGGTCGCCGTCAGCAAGGAAGGACTGACGGAGCTACAGGCGCGCCTGCTCGCGGTCGCCGAGGGACGCGAGCGCGCCGGTGTGCCACTGGCTCAGGGTGAGTGTGTCGAGGAGGCTGTTGCTGACCTGGCCCCGGCGTTAGGCGACATCTCAGACCAAGCCAACACGCGCTGGCTGGCGCTCAAACTGTTGGAGTCAGACCCTATCGCCGAGAAGGCCGCGAGCCCCGAGGTCATGGTGCTCGTGGAGCAGGCCCGCCGCCAAGTGGCGGAGCGCGCGGGTGAGGAGACCGATCTGCACATCGCGGACACGCGCTACGGCCACGCCCACACCCTGGCGCAGCGCGTCCTGCGCGAGAGCCGCCGCGTCGAACGCACACTCTCGGACCGCATCGACCAGATCGTGCTGAGCAGGACCTTTGGCATCCCGCTGTTCCTGCTGATGATCTACCTCATGTTCATGTTCACCATGAATATCGGCGGGGCCTTCATCGACTTCTTCGATCTCATCGGACAAGCGCTCTTCGTCGACGGACTCGGCGCCTTGCTCGAGCGCTTCGATGCCCCCGGCTGGCTCAGCCTGGTGCTAGCGGACGGCATCGGCGGCGGACTTCAGGTCGTGGGGACATTCATCCCCATCATCGCCAGCCTCTACATCGTGCTCTCGGCCTTGGAAGACAGCGGCTACATGGCGCGCGCCGCCTTCGTCATGGACCGTTTCATGCGCTCCATCGGTCTGCCAGGCAAGGCATTCGTCCCCCTGATCGTCGGCTTCGGCTGCAATGTGCCCGCAGTCATGGCGACACGCACGCTGGAGAGCGAGCGCGAGCGCAAGCTCACCATCCTCATGAATCCCTTCATGTCCTGCGGTGCTCGGCTGCCCGTCTATGCCCTCTTCGCGGCCGCTTTCTTCCCGCACTCCGGACAGAACCTGGTCTTCGCCCTCTATCTGACCGGGATCGCGGTCGCCATCCTGTCCGGGCTGGTGATGAAGCATACCCTGCTCCAGGGTGACAGTTCGGGCATGCTGATGGAGCTGCCCCCCTATCACCTTCCGACCATCAAGGGCGTGCTGCTGCGCACCTGGGACAGGGTCAAGCTCTTCCTCCGCGAGGCGGGCAAGGTCATCGTCCTCATGGTCTTGGTGCTCAATGTCCTCTCCACCGTGGGCAGCGACGGCAGCCTCGGCAACGAGGAGAGCGACAGCTCGATCCTGGCCGGCATCAGCCGCACCGCGACCCCACTGTTCGCCCCCATGGGCATCCGCGAAGACAACTGGCCCGCCATTCTGGGCGTCTTCTCGGGCGTGCTGGCCAAGGAGGTCATCGTCGGGACCCTGGACTCGCTTTACGGCCGACTTGCGGCCGAGGAGTCCCCGGCGAGCGAGCCCGAACCCTTCGATTTCTGGCGCGACATCGGCCGAGCCGGCGCCTCGATCACTGATAATCTATCCGAGCTGGGCGCGCGGGCGCTCGACCCACTCGGGCTGAATGTCGGCGAGATCAGCGATCAGAACGCGGCCGCCGATGAGCAAGGCGTGCAGAGCGGCACCTTTGGCGCCATGGCTGAGCGCTTCGACGGACAGGCGGGCGCCTTCGCCTACCTGCTCTTCGTCTTGCTCTACTTCCCCTGCGTCGCCACCATTGGCGCCATCGTGCGCGAGGCCGGCGCACCCTGGGCCATGTTCGTCGGCTTCTGGACGACCACCATCGCCTTCCTGACCGCAACCCTCTTCTATCAAGCCGCCATCTTCGAACGCGACCCCTTGAGCGCTGGCCTCTGGATCGCCGGCTGCGTCGGGCTCTTCACGAGCATCCTCGTCGCCCTGCGCCTCTGGGCGAGCAAAGAGCCACCGCAGCCGCTCGAGAAGTCCCGCGCCTGACCCCAGAGACCGGGCGCAAGAGACCGGGCGCATCAGCAAGATGCCGGCCCGGATAGGGTCTTCCGGCATCAGCAGCCACTTGGATGCGGAGGTTTGTGCTGACGGGACGGCAAGCGTCCAAGACGATCAAGGCCTCGCTCTCCGATCCCAATGTGCAGGAAGGGGTCTGGGCAGACACATCGGCCGAGGCGATCGATGAGACCGGGCTCGATCTGTTCGCGGAAAACTGCCCCTAGTCGGTCGACCAGGTCTTATGCGCCGACTTCTATCCTGAGTGAGCTGCCCTCCGCGAGATCGCATCGGTCGCGGTACGCCGGTCCTTGCACACCCCGTCGGCCACTTCCATCACCGAGACCTGATCTCAGTGCCAGCCCACGCCCGCGCCAGCACTGGCCGCCCGCTCGATCTCGGTCCTGACTCCCTTGTTGAAGCCCTGAAGCAACGCCTTGAGCGGCCTCTCAAGCGACGGGAGCCTGGACCCAAGCATCGATGAAACCCTGCTGCCTCAGAGCCCGTACTCGGTGATGCGGCGCTTCAGGGTGGAGAGCGGGATGCCGAGCTCGCGGGCAACCGCGGTCTTGTTGTTGCGGTTGCGCGCCATGGCGTCGCTGATCATCTGCCGCTCCATCGCCTTGAGTTCGCCGGGAGACTGCGCGACGGCAGCGGAGGAGCCAGCTGAGGTGTCGCCCATGGTGCTAGGCCGCGAGGCCGCGCCGAGATCCATGAGGCGCAGATGCTCCGGCCGGATCTCCTGACTGCGACAGAGGACGGCCGCACGCTCCAAGACGTTGCGCAGCTCGCGGACATTGCCCGGCCAGTGGTATTCGAGCAGCGCACGCTCGGCGTCCTCTGTCAGCCGGGAGGACATGCCCATCTTGTCGGCGAAGCTTTGCACGAGCAGCGGGATGTCGGCCTTGATCTCACGCAGCGGCGGAACCCGTAGACAGATGACTGACAGCCGATAATAGAGGTCGGCGCGAAACTCGCCGGCCTGGACCATGGCCTCGAGGTTTCTGTGGGTCGCGGCGACCACGCGCACATCGACCTTGACTGGCTGATCCGACCCGACCGGGGAGACCTCTCGGCTCTCCAAGACGCGCAGCAGCCGAGGCTGAAGCTCCAACGGCAGCTCGCCGATCTCGTCGATGAAGAGCGTGCCGCCATCGGCGCGGCGGAATGCCCCCTCGCGCGCGCCGGTGGCGCCTGTGAAAGCCCCTTTGATGTGTCCAAAGAGGTCGTTCCGCACCATTTCGGGATCCGTCACCGAGGCGTCGAAGACCACCAGCGGTCCGCGTCGCCCCGAGCGTTCATGAAGGGTGGTTGCGACCACCTCTTTCCCTGAGCCGGACTCCCCCGTAATGAGCACTGTCGTCGGTGTCGGCGCCACGACCTTGATGAGCCCATAGAGTTCGCGCATGGGCTCGGTCCCGCCAACCAAGCCGCCGAGCTGAGTTTCCCGAGCGACCTCATAGGGACGCTCCTCGGTCCCCGCACCGATGCGGATCTCGGTAGAGCCCAGTGCGAGCACACTCTCTGCCCCCAGGTAGGCCTCCTTGACCCTGAGTCCGTTCAGAAAGGTCCCGTTCGTGGAGCCAAGGTCACTGAGCAGCAGACCCTCCTGGGTCATGCGGATCTCGGCATGGTGACGCGAGACGGTGCGGTCCGTCAGCATGACCTCATTGTCGGAGGCGGTACCGATCTTCACGCTTGGCAGGGTCAGCTTGACCTCGCGGCCGGCGTCCGGTCCCAAGAGGATATCCAGCTCGATGCGCTCGAGACGGATCTTTCGGGCGGCGGCGTCGGCCGCTGGCATAACCTGAGTGGAGCTGGGATCCGCCGTTGACATGGGCTGTACCGTCGGTCCAATGGCTGGGGCAATGCGCCAATGTTAGGCGATTTCTGTCAAAGCTCGCACTCGCTGAGGTGTCTCCAGGCCCGCCTTGCGTGTCGCACCGACGGTCACAGCGCCCGACGATGCTCGCGTTGTTGCCCCGTGGCGGCAAGCTGCAGGGCAGCTGACAAGCATCAATGCTTTGCGCGGACGCGCCGATTAGCGTTGCCCCCCATTCGGTGAGGGCTGATGATAGCCGGCCCAAGGTCCAACAACCCCATGAGGACAGGAGCGCCGCCCGCATGCTCGATTCCCCCTTCGATCTGGAGAACGACGACGCCTATCGCCGCTGGCGCGATGAAAAACTGGCGCAGGCACCGACGGAACTCTCCGCGCTGATCGTCGAAGTCCAGGATCCACGTCGACTGACGGACACCGAGCATGCCGCCATCCTGGAGCGCTGCCGGCGGGCGAACATGGCCATCTACATCGGCCAGACAGGGGACGACCCCAACAAGACCATCCCGACAGGGATCGGCGCGCGCTTCGGTCTGCGTCGGCTGGATCACAATCGCGGCGCCGACGAGGACGCCGTCACCTCCTTGACGGTACAGACCGATGCCGGGCATCGCGACTATATTCCCTACTCCAACCGCCCCATCGACTGGCACACGGACGGCTATTACAACAGCCCGGAGCGCGAGATCTTCGCCCTGCTCCTCCATTGCGTGCAGCCCGCCGCGACTGGCGGCGAGAACGCGCTGCTGGATCACGAGATCGCCTACATCCTGATGCGCGACAAGTCGGCCGACTCCATTCGCGCCCTGATGCACCCGGAATGCATGACCATCCCCGCGAGCTTCGTCGACGGCGAGCAGGTGCGGCCGGATCAGTCCGGCCCGGTCTTCTCGGTCAGACCGGACGGACGTCTCCACATGCGCTTCACCAACCGTTCGCGCAACATTCGCTGGCGGGAGGACGCGCTCACGGCCGAGGCCGTCGCATGCCTCAAGGACATCCTCAAAGAGGGCTCGCCCTGGCACTTCAAGGGCCGCTTGGAGGCCGGCTGGGGGCTGGTGAGCAACAATGTGCTGCATACGCGCACCGGCTTCACGGACGGACCAGCACCGCGCCTGCTCTATCGCGCGCGCTACTATGACCGGATCGAGGGGACTTGAGCGAAGCGCCCCTCAGGCGCTCACTCGCGACGCCGCTACAGGAGCATCAAGCGCCCCCGACAGGGAGCCGTCGCGCCTGACGCATGGTCAGCCGAGCAGCGCGCCCAATGCGGCCAGCAAGGCGGCGTTCTCCTCCGGCGTACCAACCGTGAGGCGCAGACAGTCCTTGAGCAGTGGGTGCGTCCCGTTCAGGTTCTTGACCAGGATCTTGCGATCCTTGAGGCCGGCGAAGATGGCATCCGCCTGTCCCTCAGGCATGCGCGTGAGGATGAAATTCGCCTCGCTCGGATAGGCGTGGATGCCTGGAAGCCGTCCGAGACCTTCCATGAGGTGGCCGCGCTCGACGCGGATGCTCTGGGTCTGCTCGTCCAGCACGGCCTTGTGCTTCAAGGCGAAGGCGGCGGAGACCTGGGTCAGCACATTGATGTTGTAGGGCAAACGGACCTTGTCGATCTCCTCCAGCCAGGGCTTGGGACCGACGAGATAGCCCAGACGAAGACCGGCTAGTCCCATCTTGGAGACGGTGCGCATGACCAGAAGGTTCTCCCAGTCGCCCAAGAGTCTCATGAAGCTGCAGTCGGTGAAGGGCGCGTAGGCCTCGTCGACGATGACCAGTCCGGGCGCCATCTCGATGATGCGCACCATGTCGTCGGCGTCGAAGCGGTTGCCCGTGGGATTGTTGGGATAGGCCAAATAGACCAGCGCGGGCTGCTCGCGCTCGATCGCCTCGAGCATGGCATCCAGGTCGAGCGAGAAATCCTCCGCTTCGAGCGGAACCCCCAGGTAATCCAGGCCGGCGAAGCATCCAATCATGCGATACATGACGAAGCCGGGATCGACCGACAGGACCTTGCGACCCGACTGCGCGACCGTGAGTGCGATCATCTGGATCAGCTCGTCCGAGCCGTTGCCCAGCAGCAGCCCCATCTCCTCCGGGATCTCCATCGCCGCGCGGATGGCTTGCTGTAGATCCTCACCCTGGGGATCCGGATAGCGGTTCAGCTCGACCGCGCGCAGCGTCTCGAGCCATTCGGCCTTGAGCGCGTCCGGCCAGCCATAGGGGTTCTCCATGGCATCCAACTTGATCAGGCCTGCAGCCTCGGGGACGTGGTAGGCCTTGAGGGCGCGGATCTCGGGCCGCACCAGGGCATCGATGCGGGCCTTCATCGGGAGCCTTCTCCGCGGTACTCGGCCGAGCGGGCATGGGCGGTCAGCCCCTCGCCGCGCGCGAGCACGGATGCGGTCTTGGACAGTTCCGCCGAGCCGGCCCGCGAGGCCATGATAAGGCTGGAGCGCTTCTGGAAATCGTAGACGCCAAGCGGCGATGAGAAGCGTGCCGTGCGCGAGGTCGGCAGCACGTGGTTGGGACCGGCACAGTAATCGCCCAGGGCTTCGGCGGTGTAGCGTCCCATGAAGATGGCGCCCGCGTGCCGGATGCGACCGACGATGGCCTCCGGATCCTCCACTGACAGCTCGAGGTGCTCGGGGGCAATGTCGTTGGCGACAGCGATGGCGTCATCCAGATCACGCGCCTGGATCAGGGCACCGCGAGCGCGCAAGGCGGCGGAGATGATCTCCTGGCGCTCCATGGTCGGCAGCAGCTTGTCGATACTCGCCGCGACGCGATCGAGAAAATCACCGTCCCAGCTCACCAAGATCGACTGGGCGTCCTCATCGTGCTCGGCCTGCGAGAAGAGGTCCATGGCGATCCAGTCGGGATGGGTTCCACCGTCACAGATCACCAGAATCTCAGAGGGACCGGCCACCATGTCGATGCCGACCTGACCGAAGACGGCGCGTTTGGCCGTGGCGACATAGATGTTGCCGGGTCCCACAACCTTGTCGACGCCCGGAACCGATTCCGTGCCATAGGCCAGCGCCGCGACCGCTTGAGCGCCACCAATGGCGAAGGCACGATCGACACCGGAGACCTGGGCCGCTGCCAGCACCAGTTCGTTGAGCGCGCCATCCGGCGTCGGCACGACCATGATCAGCTCGGCGACACCCGCGACCTTGGCGGGGATGGCGTTCATGAGCACGGACGAGGGGTAGGCAGCCTTGCCGCCAGGCACATAGAGCCCGGCACGATCCAAGGGCGTCACCTGCTGACCGAGCAGGGTGCCGTCGGGCTCACGATAGCTCCAACCGCTCATCTTCTGATGCTCGGCATAGGCGCGAATGCGTTCCGCCGCCGTCTCGAGCGCGACACGCTGATCAGCCGGGATCTTGCCCCAAGCCTGCTCGAGACGTGCCTTGGGCAGCTCGAGGTCGGCCGCGCTCGCTGGGGTCCAACGATCGAAACGGCTGGTGTAGTCGATCAAGGCCGCGTCGCCGCGCGCGCGCACCTCGCGAATGATCTCGGCCACGGTCTGCTGGACCCTGTCATCCGACACGGACTCCCAGGCCAGCAGATCGGCGATCCGTGCCTGATAATCGGGATTTGAGGTGGCAAGACGTTTGATCTCGGTCACGACGATGTCACTGTTTCTAATTGAAATTTCACTCTAAGGCCGGGGAACCCCACGGGGCTTTCGCTCACGCCTGTCCCACGGCCTCGCGCAGGCAATCGAGCAGCGCGCTCACGGCCTCGTGTTTCATCTTCCAGGACGCCTTGTTGACGACCAGCCGCGAGCTGATATCGGCAATGTGCTCCAGCGGCACCAGACCATTGGCCTTGAGCGTATTGCCGCTCTCGACCAGATCCACGATGAGATCGGACAAGCCGACTAGCGGCGCCAGCTCCATGGAGCCGTAGAGCTTGATGATCTCCACCTGCTGCCCCTTGGAGGCGAAGTAGCGCTCGGCGCTGCGCACGTATTTGGTGGCGATGCGCAACCGCCTGGAGGTCGGTTCGACTCTGTGCGGCAGGCCTGCCACCATCAAGCGGCAGCGGGCGATGCCGAGATCGAGCGGCTCGTAGAGCCCTTCGCCACCGTGCTCGAGCAAGACGTCCTTGCCAGCGACACCGAGATCGGCGGCACCATACTGAACGTAGGTCGGCACGTCGCTGGCGCGGATAATGACGAAATTGACCTTGGGGTTGGTGGTCTCGAGGATCAGCTTACGGCTCGTCTCCGGGTCATCCAGCGGCTCGATGCCGGCGTGCGCCAGCAGCGGCAGCGTCTGGTCGAAGATGCGACCCTTGGATAAGGCAATCGTCAGCGGGGCATTCAGATTCATGGCGTGGCAGTCCCATTGCCCCCGGAGATCCGCTCGATGCTCGCACCCAGGCCCGAGAGCTTTGCCTCCATGGTCTCATAGCCGCGATCGAGGTGATAGATGCGGTCGACCAGGGTCTCACCCGCAGCGACCAGCCCAGCGAGGACGAGCCCCGCCGAGGCGCGCAAATCCGTCGCCATGACGGGGGCTGCGGTCAAGCCGCAGACGCCATGACAGACAGCCAAATGTCCCTCGACCCGGATGTCGGCCCCCATGCGCTGCAGTTCCGGAACGTGCATGAAGCGGTTCTCGAAGATGGTCTCAGCCACCACGCCCACCCCTTCCGCAACGGCGTTGAGGGCGCAGAACTGGGCCTGCATGTCCGTCGGAAAGGCCGGATGCGGCGCGGTATGCACGTCGACCGCGCGCGGCCTGCGGCCCTGCATGTCCAGCTCGATCCAATCTGGCCCCACCTCGACCGAGGCGCCCGCCTCACGCAGCTTCAGGATCACGGCATCCAGACAATCCGGGCGGGTCTCCTCAACACGAACACAGCCACCCGTCATCGCCGCACCGACCAAGAAGGTACCTGTCTCGATCCGGTCGGGCATCACCCGATACTCGGCCCCGCCCAGCCGCTCGACGCCCTGGATGCGGATCTCCGCGCTCCCCGCGCCTTCGATGCGGGCACCCATGGCATTGAGGAAATCGGCCAGATCGACGACCTCCGGCTCACGCGCCGCGTTCTCGATGAGCGTCTCACCCTCGGCGAGCGCCGCCGCCATCATGAGATTCTCGGTCCCGGTGACCGAGACCATCTCCATCACCAGGCGCGCGCCTCTCAGGCGCTTGGCGCGCGCACGGATGTAGCCGCTATCCACAGTGACCTCGGCGCCCAAGGCCCGCAGTCCCTCGATGTGAAGATTCACGGGCCTGGCGCCGATGGCGCAGCCGCCTGGTAAGGAGACGTCGGCCTGACCGTAGCGCGCCAGCAGCGGGCCTAGCACCAGGATGGAGGCGCGCATGGTCTTCACGAGCTCGTAGGGAGCTACGCAACTGGTCAGTGCGCCAGGCTGTGCGCTGACATGGCCATCCGCAGTGCGCTCCAGCCTTGCACCCATACGACCCAAGAGCGCGAGCGTGGTATCAATGTCGCGCAGCCGCGGCACATTCGTGAGTCTGACTGGAGCATCCGCCAGCAGGGTCGCTGCCAAGATCGGCAGCGCGGCGTTCTTGGCGCCGGACGCGCGCACGCGCCCCTGAAGTGCATGTCCGCCAGTGATGAGGAGTTTGTCCATGGAAATCGAGCGAAAAGCAGAAGAAGAGAGCCCGAAGGCGCAGGCGATCAGTGCCCGGTCGGCAGCAGATCTTGAAGATTCGAGAAGGCGGCGATCCGCCGCAGCGAATCGGGCAGGTGATGATAGGCAATCTGAATGTCGCGCAGCTGCGCCATCTCCAGCCACTCCAGCAGAAGCGCAAGCCCGGCGCTGTTGGCCAGTTCGACGCCGGAGAGGTCGACCTCGACCCGGCCACGGTCCGGCACCCGGCGGAGCAAGCCCAGACCCTCCTTCACCAAAGGGGTAACCGTCGTGAAGTCCAGCGCGCCAGACAGCTCCCAGCGGCCGGACTCCGAGGACACCAAACGCGCTGCCGTCACTCTTGGCCCTGCTGATTCATGTCCGCGAGTTTGGCGATCAGACCATCGACGCCGCCCTGACGAATCTCGTTGGCGAAGCTGCTGCGATAGTTGCCAACGAGGCTGGCGTTGTTGATCACCACGTCATACACCTTCCAGCCACCGCCGCTGTTGTACATACGATAGTCGACGGGGATGGGGGTCGAACCAGGCTCGCGCACCTCGGTCGAGACGGTGACCGTCGAGGGACGACTCCCCGGCCTGACGGGCAGATAGCGGATCTCCTCACCCGAGTAGCTGAGCAGCGAGCGCGCGTAGGTGCGGATCAGCACCTGCTGGAAGCCGTCGACCAAGCGCTGCTGCTGAGCCGGCGTCGCCTGACGCCAATATTGCCCGACCGCGCCTTGGGTGATGCGCTGAAAATCGAAGTGGGGTGCAACGATGCTCTGCACCATGCCGTAGATCAGCGAGGGATTGCGATCCACTTCGGCACGGCGCGCCTGGAGCGTACTCAGCATGCGCTCGGACGTGCGTTTGACCAGCGCCGTCGCCTCGTCCTGCGCGGCCAGGACGCCCGAACTCCAGACCAAAGGCGCCAGGACCAGAAGCCCGGCTAGAAAGTAACGTCTCGAAAACATCAGCCGCTCTCACCTGCTTTCTTGAAGAGAAATTGCCCGATCATCTGCTCGAGCACCAGCGCCGACTGCGTGTGGGCGATCTCGCCACCGTCTTGGAGATAGTCTGTGCTGCCGCCCGGCTCGAGCCCGATGTACTGCTCGCCGAGAAGACCGGAGGTAAAAATATTCGCGAAGGTATCTTCTGGGATGGCATCGATTCCAGCATCGACGCGCATGGTCACTACAGCCATGTAGGTCGTTTTGTCGAAGCGCAGGCTCTCGACCCGTCCGATGCGCACGCCCGCCATGGTGACAGGCGCCCGGACCTTCAAACTGCCGACATTCGTGAAGCGCGCGGTCAGCACATAGCCCTCGCCGCCAGCGCTCAGGCTGAGATTGCTCACCTTCATCGCTAAGAAGAAGAGCGCGACCAAGCCGAGCGCCACGAAAGCACCGACCATGAGTTCAACATTTTGTCGCTTGGCCATCGCCTTAATCTCCAAACATCAGTGCCGTCAAGACGAAATCCAGCCCCAGGACAACCAGCGCCGCGTGGACGACCGACCGGGTCGTCGAGCGACTCACGCCGACGGACGTCGGCGCGCTGTCATAGCCCTGAAAGAGGGCGATCCAAGTCACCACGACGCCGAAGGCCAGACTCTTGATGACGCCATTGACCACGTCCTCGGCGAAATCGATCTTGGCCTGCATCTGGCTCCAGAAGGCACCTGTGTCGACGCCCAACAGCCCCACGCCGACGAAGTAGCCGCCAAGAATGCCCACCGCGCTGAAGATGGCGGCAAGCATGGGCATGGCAAGCACGCCACCATAGAAGCGTGGCGTCAGGACACGGCGGACCGGATCGACGGCCATCATCTCCAGGCCGGACAGCTGCTCGGTCGCCTTCATCAAGCCGATCTCGGCCGTCAGCGCAGAGCCCGCGCGCCCGGCGACCAGCAGCGCGGCGACCACCGGACCCAGCTCGCGCACCAGAGACGCGGCCACCATGACCCCCAGACTCTCCTCAGCACCGAACTGGGCGAGCACATAATAGCCTTGCAGACCCAGCACCATGCCGACGAAGAGCCCCGAGACGCCGACGATCAACAGCGACAGGACGCCGATATTGACGATCTGCTCGCCGAGCAGGCGCGGATGCCGGAAGATCTCCCCAGTCCCGCGCAGGATGTCGACAAGCAGCAGGTTCGCGCGTCCCAGCCGGGTCAGCGACGCCAGCACAGCACGTCCCAGCGTGGCGATCGGATCCAGCAGCATCAGGCCGCGCCCCGCAGCCGCAGGTCCTGCGCCAAGGACGGCCCTGGATAGTGGAAATGCACGGGCCCGTCCGGCAGACCATCCATGAACTGGCGGACCCATTCGGAGTCCTCGGCCGCAACCTGCGCGGGCGTCCCCTCAGCAATGATGCGACCCTGGGAGATCACGTAGAGATAGTCCGCGATGCTCGCCGTCTCGCGCACGTCATGGGATACGACGATACTGGTCAGCCCAGCCGCATCGTTCAACTGCCGAATCAGCGCGATCAGCATCCCCATCGAGATCGGGTCCTGGCCAGTAAAGGGCTCGTCGTAGAGGATCATCATGGGATCCAGGGCGATGGCCCTCGCCAGCGCGGCACGGCGCGCCATGCCGCCGGACAGCGCGCTTGGCATGACGTCGCGCGCGCCGCGTAGCCCAACCGCCTCCAGCTTGAGCAGAACCACCTTGCGCAGCATCGAGGGGCTCAGATCCGTGTGCTCACGCAGCGGATAGGCGACGTTGTCGAAGACGCTGAGATCCGTCAGCAGGGCATTCGACTGGAACAGCATCCCCATGCGGCGACGCAATTTGAAAAGCTGAGCCTTATCCATGCGCTGGATGTCAAGCCCATCGACTTCAATGCTGCCAGCATCCGGTCTCAGCTGCCCGGTAATGAGCTTGAGCAAGGTCGTCTTGCCGGTGCCGCTCGGCCCCATGACCGCAGTCACCGCGCCGCGCTGAATATCCAGATCCAGGTCTTCGAAGATGACCAGGGAGCCGCGGCGATAGCTCAGGCCGCGAATACGAACCAGGGGCGCGGAAGCCCAAGAGGACGGCTCCGCGCGGCTATCGCCACCCGTAGCAGCCCGCCCTGGGGCAGTCGTCCCCTGCGCCTTGGGGCCGTCTCCCTCCCGAGCACTGCGCACATCCGCGGGGTCTCGCCTAGCCATGATCTGGTTTGAACATTGAGTGCGCCGTCGGCGAAAGGGCGGGATTGTCGCGAGCAGGCATCCAAGCGTCAAGAGAGCGCGCCTGACGCGAATGGAATTCACAGGTCGGCATCATCGCCTCGACAGACCAAGAAGATCGATGAGTAACTGCCATTGGCCGACCGCCTCGATCTCGACGTCGCTCAGCATTAGCAGTGTCGGCCGCCCTCCTGCGGACGCAACCAGGTCCTCGAGCCAGCGCCGCGCCGCCCGGAGGTCTTGTTGCAAATGACTGGGCACCAGATAGGCGATCCCGGAGCCGCTCTCCACGCCCGCATCGGCGACAGCATGCCCCGCGGCGAAGGGTGACGCCATCCACCGGCAGTGAGCATCCAGGCCATCCGGACAGACCACCAGGCCCTTCAAACCATCACCCAAGCAGCCCGACAGCTGCGACCACAAGGCTGGCGTCATGGCGCCAGTCAGGTCCTCAATGAAGAAGCCGAAGTGATCCGGGACATCCTCACGCCAGCGCGCGACCACATCCGCGCTCGCGGATCGCCAGAGTTCGACAGGCACGAGGACGGCGTCAAGGACATTGGCAAAATAGGCGAGTTGCCAGTCGCTGGGCAGGTCCTCCGGGTAGAAGGACTCCTTCGGCAAGGGTGCCCAGCCGCGTCGCAACGGGATGACGAGGCTTGCGCTCAACTCCACGGGACCTCCTTCAGCGTTAGCGGGACATGACCCGCTACCTGGTGTATTTTGTGCGTGCGAACTTCGGGACAGACTGACGCTCCCCAATCTGACGGCCGCACACCAGCATGACAGAGAAGCGACAACTCGGCGCACTTCAGGCCCACCTATCGAGCGGACAGGGGGAGCAGATCATGGCGCTCGGCCGCGCGGTGATCGAGGCCGAAGCCGAGGCCGTGGCCGCGCTCGCCGCGCGCATCGACAACGCCTTCGTCGCGGCCTGTCGCTACATGCTCGCCTGCGAGGGCCGCATCGTGGTTCTGGGCATGGGCAAATCAGGGCACATCGGCGGCAAGATTGCCGCAACCCTCGCGAGCACGGGAAGCCCCGCCTTCTTCGTCCATCCGGGAGAAGCCAGTCATGGCGACCTGGGGATGATCACGCCGCGGGATATGGTGCTAGCCATCTCCAACTCAGGCCAAACCGATGAGCTGCTGACCATCCTGCCGATCCTCAAGCGGCTCGGCGTGCCCCTGGTGACCATGACCGGCCGGCGCGACTCGACCCTGGCCCGGGAAGCAGATGTCAATCTGGACATTAGCGTCGAGACCGAGGCATGCCCGCTGGGCCTGGCGCCCACGTCCAGCACCACGGCCGCACTCGCAATGGGTGACGCCCTTGCCATCGCGCTACTCGAGAGCCGCGGCTTCACCGCCGAGGATTTCGCACGTTCACACCCTGCCGGCAGTCTCGGGCGGCGTCTGCTGCTCCATGTCAGCGACATCATGCACCGCGACGAGCGCGTCCCTCGGGTTCTGCTCGGCACCAGCCTGCTCGGCACCTTGGAAGAAATGTCGCGCAAAGGACTCGGGATGACCGGGGTGGTCGACGATCAGAATCACTTGATCGGCATCTTCACCGACGGCGACCTGAGACGCGCCCTGGACGGCGGCATCGATGTGCGCGAAACCAGTATCGACAGCATCATGACACGCAACTGTGTCACCTTGAGCGCAGAGGCGCTTGCGGTCGAGGCGATCCAGATCATGGAGTCGAAGTCCATCAATGGACTCATGGTCCTGGACGACGAGCGACGCCTCATCGGCGCGCTGAACATGCACGATCTGCTCCGGGCCGGCGTCGTCTGATCCTAGAATCCTTGAGGGCGCAAAATGCTTGCAGATGAGTCGAATTTCGATGAAGCGTCCGACCACCCAAGACCGTCGGTATCGCTATCGTCGGTTCGATCCCGATTCCGATGGCATGACTCGTCGGTCTGAGGCGAAGCCTCGCTAGAATAAGACATCCTTGGAGGGCACTGATGCAAGAAGTTCGAGACCGCGCCGCACGCATCCGGCTTGTCATCTTCGATGTGGACGGTGTCCTCACGGACGGCAGCCTCTTCTTGGGTGACGACGGCCAAGAGTACAAGGCCTTCAACTCGCGTGACGGTCACGGCATGGTCATGCTTCAGGAGACAGGCGTACGCCTGGCCGTGATCACGGGACGCACGTCCAACGTCGTCCAAATGCGCATGGAAAGCCTCGGCATCTCGGATGTCTACCAAGGCTATCGACAGAAGCTGCCGGCCTACGAGGAGCTGCGGCAGCGCCTGAATCTGACTGACGACGCCGTCGCCTATGTCGGCGACGACGTGGTCGACCTACCCGTCATGCGTCGCGTCGGTCTCGCAATCGCAGTCGCGGACGCCCATCCGGCGCTCAGAGCGCTTGCGCACTGGACGACGGCGGCGCCAGGCGGCCGCGGTGCCGCGCGCGAAGTCTGCGAGCTGCTCATGGAGGCTCAGGGCTCGCTCGCGTCGATGATGGCGCACTATTGACGATGACGCACTATTGACGATGACGCACGATTGATCATGATGCGCGAAGCATGACCCGCTACGCCCCACACGCCAACGGCTATGGCTGGTCACGGCGTCAGCTCCTGCTGCTCGCGCTGCTCGGCGCCATCGGCCTCACGGCCTGGTGGCTGCTGCACACAAGCGCGCAAGAAACGCCACTGCTGGGGGCGCGTCAGCGCCTGCCCGACTATGTCGTGCGCGATTTCTCCGCCGTCGAGACGGACGCCTCAGGCCGGCCCAGCCGCAAGCTGATCGCGCAAGAGCTGCGCCATTTCGCCAGCGAAGACGTCTCGGAGCTGACCCAACCGCGCATGGAACTCTTTCAGACCGAGGGGCCGCCCTGGACTGCCCGCGCACGGACAGGGACGGTGTTCGACAGCGGCGAGCGCGTGCGCCTCTCTGGAAACGTCCAGCTCGACCGCGAGGGTGACGGCGACTACCGACCGACCCACCTGGAGACCGAGCAGATCGACATCCTGCGCGCTGAGGCGCTCGCCGAGACCGACCTTCCCGTCAGCATCCGTAGCGACGGCGACACACTCACGGCGCAAGGGATGCGGCTGTGGTACAACGAGCCGACCCGTTCCACCTTCCACGGCCGCGCGCGCATCCGGCTCGCCCCCGAAGAGGAGTCCCAGCCTTGAGGTTGGCAGCAGTCCCATCCCTGCGGCAGCCATGGCCGCAAGCCGTCATTCTCGCACTCATCGCCGCGTGCACATGGATGCCCGCTTGGGCGCTGAAGGACGATGCCAAACAGCCGGTCTTCATCGAGGCGGACGACGTCGAGGTGCGCGAGAGCGATAGCACCAGCGTCTACGTGGGCAATGTCCAAGTCGACCAGGGCAGCATGCGTCTGCTAGCCGATCATGTGACGGTCTATCATCGCAAAGACCGCCAGCCCAGACTCATCATCGCGCTCGGGAACCCCGCCAAATACAGGCAACTGCGCGACAATGACGAAGGCGAGGTTCAGGCCTTCGCCAAGCGCATGGAATATGATGCTGACAAAGATGAACTGACCCTGATTGGCGATGGGCTGCTGATCCAGGGTGCCGACCGACTGGCGGGCGAGCGCATCGTCTACGATCGCGCCAAGGCACAATTCCGCGCCGGCGGATCCGGCCGGGTCAAGATCACGATCACCCCGGAGCAGGAATGAAAGCCCTGAGCAGGAGAGCCCGCCCTTGAGCGCGCTGCGCGCCGAGCATCTGCAGAAGCACTACCGCAGCCGTCAGGTCGTGCGAGACGTCAGCGTGCAGGTCAACGCCGGCGAAGTGGTCGGCTTGCTCGGCCCCAACGGTGCCGGCAAGACCACTTGCTTCTATCTGATCGTCGGCCTCATTCCTGCCGACAAGGGCCGCATCCTGCTGAGCGAGCGCGACATCACCCGCCTTCCGATGCACGCCCGCGCCAGATCCGGGCTGAGCTACCTGGCGCAAGAGGCATCGGTCTTTCGCAAGCTCAGCGCACGCGAGAACATCATGGCCATCCTCGAGACCCGCAAAGAACTCAAGCGCCCGGAACGCGAGCAGCGCTGCGAGCATCTGCTCGAAGAACTCGGGATCGCCCACGTCGCCGACTCCCTGGCCCTCAGCCTCTCCGGAGGGGAGCGCCGACGACTCGAGATCGCCCGCGCGCTTGCCGTGGATCCAGCCGTCATGCTGCTCGACGAGCCATTCGCGGGCGTGGACCCCATCGCGGTCGGGGATATCAAGGCCATCGTCTCCCATCTGCGCGAGCGCCGCATCGGCGTCCTGATCACAGATCACAATGTGCGCGAGACGCTCGACATCTGCGATCGCGGCTACATCATCAACGCGGGGACGGTGATCGCCTCGGGAGAGCCGGCCGAGCTGCTCGCGGACCAGCAGGTGAGAGACGTCTATCTCGGCGAGGACTTCTCGATGTAGGGACGGAGCCGCTAACGCCGGTTTCGGCCGGCGCGCTCCTGTGAAATAGTTCACCTAAGCCGACGACTTGACGTTTTCGCAGAGACAATTAGGCTAGAATCGACCTAGGCACCCTTATTGCTTTGAACTACTTGAACCGGCTCATCTCACTACGCCAGCGCCATCGATGAAGCAATCCATACAGCTTCGCCTTAGCCAGCATCTCACGATGACGCCCCAGCTGCAGCAAGCCATCAAGCTGCTGCAGCTCTCCTCGCTTGACCTGCAGAAGGAGATTCAAGAGGCGCTCGACACCAACCTCATGCTTGAGGAGGGCGATGATGCTGATCGCCACAGCGAGCCTATCGCCCAGGAGAGCGGACCGAGCCGCGCCGAGCAGCAAGAAGCCACTGCGGGCGAGCAGGATCTCAAGGTGGATCGAGAGATTCGCGCCGAGTCCAGCGAGATGCCGGAAGACCTGCCGGTCGACACCCAATGGGCGGACGTCTACGACAGCTACCTGCCAACCACGCCCCATGGCGCTGACGACGGCTCGGAGTTCGACCCCCTCGCCCACCGCAGCCGTCCTCAGACCCTGCAGGATCACCTCGCGTGGCAGCTGAACCTCAGCCGACTCAGCGATCGAGACTTCATGATCTGCCAGGCCATCATCGACGCCATCGATGCCGCCGGCTACTTGCGCAGCGATGTCGACGACCTAATGGCCACGATCGACAACGACTCGATCAGCCCGGAGGAGATCGAGGCCCAGATCCACCACGTGCAGTCGCTCGATCCCGCTGGGATTGGCGCCCGCAGCGTTCAAGAATGCCTGCTCATTCAACTGCGCCAGCTGCCCGCCGACACCGAACTGCGGAGTCAGGCCATCGCCATCTGCGACAAGGGCTTCGACCACCTGCCGCGCAGCGATGTCAACGCCCTGATGAAGCTCCTCAAGCTCTCGGAAGAGGAGGTCGTCGACGCCCTGGGCCTGATTCGCAGCCTGCACCCGAAGCCAGGCAGCTTGATTGAAACGGCGCCATCGGAGTACGTTGTCCCCGACATCTTCGTGCGCAAGAAAGAGGGGCGCTGGCTCGTCGAGCTAAATGCGGAATCGACGCCCAAACTGAGAGTGAATGCAGACTATGCGAGCTTGGTCCGACGCGCGGATCAAAGCGCGGACAGCACCACGCTCAAGAGCCATCTGCAAGAGGCCCGCTGGTTTATCAAGAGCTTGGCGAGCCGCAACGACACGGTGCTGCGAGTGGGATCAAAGATCGTCGAGATGCAGCAGGATTTCTTCGAACATGGCGACGAAGGCATGCGCCCCATGGTGCTGCGCGACATCGCCGAAGTCCTTGAGCTACATGAGTCGACGGTCTCTCGGGTCACCACGCAGAAATACATGCACACGCCTCGCGGCACCTTCGAGTTCAAGTATTTCTTCTCCTCTCACGTCAACACAGCATCTGGCGGCGAATGCTCGTCGACGGCAATTCGCGCCCTGATTCGTAAGCTCATCTCCGGGGAGCCCCCCAAGAAGCCATTGAGCGACAGCAAAATCGCCCAAGAGCTTGGCAATCAGGGCATCAATGTCGCACGACGAACAGTCGCCAAATACCGCGAGGCAATGGGTATCCCACCCTCGAACGAGCGCAAACGCCTGGCTTAACAGGCCGTTTGAACCTTTGAAGGAGTCACATGATGCAGATCAACCTGACGGGTCACCACATCGACGTCACCGAAGCGCTGAAGTCTTACGTCGACAGCAAATTCGACCGTCTCGCACGACATTTCGACCACGTCATAAACGCCCACGTTGTCCTCAGCGTTGAGAAGCTGTCGCAGAAGGCAGAGGCGACGCTGCACGTCAACGGAGGCAAGGTCTTTGCGGACTCCGTCCACGAGGATATGTATGCGGCCATTGATGGTCTGATCGACAAGCTCGACAGACAGGTCATTCGTCACAAGGAGAAAAAGAGCAGCCACCGCGGCGGGGCGGTCAAGATCGTCGAGGCCGAGTGAGCGATCTGCCTTCGACAGGCGAACACCGCCAAGCGACTTTTTGTGGCAGCGGATGATTCGTTCCGTAGAATAGAGCGCCCGGAAGGGGCAGACGCATCCCTTGAGCCAATGCCCAGCTGACCCAGTGCGCAGCGATTTGATGGCCTTGGTGATTGGGAGACCGTCTTGCCGATATCGGCGGCGCTTTGCATCAGCGTTTTCTGAGCGCATGCTCGCAGCACCTCGGACGGGCGGATAGACCGTTCGAGGTGTTTTTCATTGAGACGACCGCAGATAAGCACATCTAGATGCTTGGGTCTCGTGTTCTAAATCATGACCCGAGGTATTAGACGGCATGAACAAAAACAGCCCTTGTCACCCATCCAGCACGCGCACAATGGCCACACTCGAGGCTATTTGGAGTCGGCCCCATGTTCAGCCCTGACCTGATTAGCGAGGCCAGAATCGGCTGTGGGATGGAGATCGCCAGCAAGAAGCGACTTCTGGAAACACTGGCGGAACTCTTAGCAAAGGATCACCCACGCATTCAGGCCGAGACGGTCTTCGAACGACTGCTGGAGCGCGAACGCCTTGGCAGCACCGGGCTGGGGCATGGCATCGCGCTGCCCCATGCCCGCCTCAAGGACGTGACCCAGGTCCTAGGCGCATTCGTGCAGACGAGCAAGGGCGTCGACTACGATGCCGCAGACGGCGAACCGGTCGACTTGGCCTTCGCGCTGCTCGTGCCAGAGGAGGCGAACGAAGAGCATCTGCAGCTCCTCGCGCATCTGGCTAGCCTCTTCAGCAAGGCCGGCATCCGTTCGCGGCTTCGCGAAGCTGCGTCGGCCGCAGACCTGCTGGAAGTCCTGAAGAGCGACTGAGGAAATACCCCGGCAAGGGTCGTCGTCATGCTCGACAGCCTCCAATCCATCGTCGATCAGACCGCACCTCAGCTGAAGCTGCGCTGGCTGACGGCCGAGCCCAAGATTAGGCGCTTACTGCGAGGCGACGCGCCAGAGCAGGTGCAACAGTCCCTGATCGGCTCGCTGAACTGTATTCACCCCAACCGTCTCCAGGTCGTGGGGCATCCGGAGCAGCGCTATCTGACGACACTCGGGACCACGGCCTATAGTGAGACCGTCAAGAAGCTCTTCGCCGACCGCCCTGCCGCCGTCATCTTCACGGATGACATCGAGCCAGACCCGGATGTGCGCGACGAGGCCCAGCGGACCCAAACGCCGCTGCTCGGATCGTCACTCGGCGACCAAGAGCTGATCAATCATCTACGCTACTTCTTGACGCATGCGCTCGCAGAGCGCAAGACCATGCATGGGGTCTTCATTGAAGTGCTTGGGATGGGCGTGCTGCTCATCGGCGACCCTGCAGTCGGCAAGAGCGAGCTGGCACTCGACCTCATTACGCGCGGCCATCGTATCATCGCGGACGACGCGCCCAGGTTCGCCCGCATCGCACCTGAGACCATCGAAGGCACTTGCCCGGAGACGCTACGCGACTTTCTAGAGGTGCGCGGACTGGGTATCCTGAACATCCGCGCGATGTTTGGAGAAGGGGCCGTCCTGCGCAACAAGACGCTCAATCTCGTCATCGATCTCAAACCGCTGGACCAGCAGCAGCTGGCCTGCATCGATCGTCTCACCGGGAGTCTCTCTGCCATGCTCGTACTGGGCGTTGCCATCCCCAAGATCGTCATGCCGGTCGCGCCCGGCCGCAATCTTGCCATCCTGGTCGAGGCTGCGGTCAGGCACCAGATCCTCCGAATTCGCGGCTATGATGCAGGGGTGGACTTCATCGACCGCCAGGCACGGGCCATCAGCCAAGACCGCCCCGAACCACCGGCGGCTCAGCCCTGACGTTGCCTTGATGCGCTGCGACAAACCTTTTCGCCCTGACAGACAGCACATCCAATGAAACTGGTCATCCTCAGCGGTCTCTCCGGATCCGGCAAGAGCGTTGCGCTGCACACGCTCGAAGACCTCGGCTTCTATTGCATCGACAATCTACCCATCTTCTTGCTCAGGGAGCTGATCAAGGGGCTCGAGAGAAAAGTCGACGACCAAGCGCTCTCCAGCACGGCGGTCGGCATCGATGCGCGCACCAGTCCCGACGACCTCGGACAACTCCCCCAGCTGATACGTGAGGCACGGACCAGCCGCGTCGATTGCCAGGTCCTCTTTCTGGAGACGGACACCGAGACCCTGATCCGACGCTTCAGCGAGACTCGTCGCAAGCACCCACTGACCCGTGGCGATCGCTCCCTGCGGGAGGCGATTCAGCTCGATCAGGAGCTTCTAGAGCCCATTCGCCAGTGTGCCGATGTCCTCATCGACACGACGGAAACCAACGTACACGAGCTGCGCGACCGGGTGCGCGGCTGGCTCGTCGGCAGCGCCTCACCGAAAGCCTCCATCCTGCTCAAGTCCTTCGGCTTCAAGCATGGTGTTCCGATCGACGTGGATTTCGTTTTCGATGTCCGCTGCCTGCCCAATCCGCACTGGCAGCCTGAACTACGCATGCTCTCCGGGCGGGACGCAGAAGTCGCGAGCTTCCTCGAGGCCAGCCCGGATGTCATCCGCATGCGCGACGACATGACCACGTTCTTCGAGCATTGGATTCCAAGCTTCGAGACCGACGGACGCAGCTATCTGACCATTGCCATCGGCTGCACCGGCGGACAGCATCGCTCCGTCTATATGACAGAGGCCCTGGGACGCCACTTCGAGGCCCTCGGCCATAAAGTCATGGTGAGGCACCGGGAACTCTCGTGAGCGTCGGCATCTTGATTCTGACCCACAGCCCCTTGGCCGGCGATCTGCTGCGGATCGCCAGCGACATCCTCGGGGGGCGCCCCGCCAATGCCGAGATTCTAGAAGTCGTCAACGATACTCCCTGCGAGTCATTGGTCGACCAATCGCTGCGGCTTGCCGATCATCTCGACCAGGGCGATGGTGTGCTCATCCTCACCGATGTCTACGGCGCAACCCCCGCCAATGTTGCCCTCACCTTGAACGAGCGGCACCCACGCAGCCGGGTGCTCGCTGGCGTCAACCTTCCGATGCTCTTGCGAGCGTTAAACTACGCCCAGCTCGACCTGGACACTGTTGTCGACAGGGCGTTGGAGGGCGGCCGCAATGGCGTACGCCTGTGCGAGCCGCACAAATAGGGCGATTGTCGGAAAATCTCATACCAGATGGCGCGGTGCGACACGAAAGGCAGGCATCGAGACAGGTCAGCGGCAATGAGCTTTGACAGAAATCGCCTAAGCACTAGGCTTAGAACAATCAGGGGCTCCTCTCTGGATGATCCGTAAAGACTTCGAGATTTGTAACAAGCTCGGACTGCACGCGCGCGCCGCGGCCAAGCTGGTGCAGTGCGCCACGAGCTTCGAAAGCCAGATCGACATTGAGCGATGTGCTCAGAGCGTCAACTGCAAGAGCATCATGGGCGTGATGATGCTTGCGGCCAGTCAAGGCACCACGGTGACGGTGGAGGCAAAGGGCAATGACGAAGAGGAGGCCATCATGGCTATCGGAACCTTGATCGGGGAGCGCTTCGGAGAACCGGAGTGACACTCGCCTTTCAGGGGATCGGTATCGCCTCGAGCTGCTCCGTGGCCATCGGACCGGCCTTCATCGATCTGCGCGGCCAAAGCGGCGCCGCGCAAGCCGCCATCAGCGCGGAGCAGGTCGCAGACGAGATCGCGCGCTTCGACCTTGCGGTCGCGGCAGCCTATGAGTCCCTTCAAACGGTGCGGACGCAGATCCCCGCCAGCACCCCGCTCAAGATCGCCGAGCTGATCGATGCCCACCTGCTGATGCTCGAGGACAGGACCCTGGTGGACGAGGTGCGGCGCATCGTTGCTGACGAGCGGTGCAGTGCCGAGTGGGCCTTGCAGTTGCATCGCGACACCCTGGTCGAGGTCTTCGACCAGATGGACGATCCCTACTTGCGCACCCGCCGAGACGACATCGAGCACGTCGTTCAGGAGATCCAAGCCCATCTGCGCGGGGAAGGCGTGCAACGCACCCTGGCAGAGCAGGACTTGCAGGGGGTCGTGGTCGTCGCCCGGGACCTGACCCCCGCAGATGCCATTCTGCTCCGACACAGGGGCGCCGCGGCCTTCGTCACCGAGTTCGGCGGCCCCATGTCGCACACCGCCATCCTCGCCCGCAGCCTTGCCGTTCCAGCGGTGATGGGTGTTCACGAGATCACCCGCTACCTGCACCCAGGCGAGTCTCTGGTGGTGGACGGCGAAACGGGCACCGTCCTCGCCAAGGCCGACGAATCCACCTTGGAGTACTACCGCCAGCGCCTGCGCGCCATCGAGACCCGGCAGCGCAGGCTGCGCGAGATCGTCAGCAGGCCCACCCGGACACTCGACGGCGCCTCGATCAGCCTGCAGGCCAATCTCGAGCTGCCCGAGGATGTGGACATCGCACGCGCCAACGGTGCCGTGGGCGTAGGCCTTTACCGCACCGAATTCCTCTACATGAGCAGGAACGACCTGCCGGACGAGGACGAGCATCTCGCAACCTACACCGCGATGCTCGAGGACCTGGACGGCATTCCCATCACCATTCGAACCCTCGACCTCGGGGTCGATAAGCGCGCCGACGGCCTGACGGCCTGTAGCTCAAGCGTCTGCAACCCGGCGCTGGGTCTACGCGCCATCCGCCTCTGCCTCAAGGAGCCCGCCCTCTTTCGCCCTCAGCTGCGGGCGATCCTGCGCGCCTCGGCGCTAGGTCCCGTGAGACTCATGCTGCCCTTGGTGACGAATGTCGATGAGATCGACACCGTGCTCTCGCTCATTGAGGAGTTCAAGCGACAGCTCCATCAACAAGGGCTAGCCTATGACGATGACATGCCCGTCGGCGCCATGATCGAGGTACCGGCGGCGGCACTCTCGGCCCGCGCCATCGCCAAGCGCATGGATTTCCTCTCCATCGGCACCAACGATCTCGTCCAATACACCTTGGCCGTGGACCGGCTGGACGATTCGGTCAACTATCTCTTCGATCCCATCCACCCAGCAATTCTCAGACTGATCCGCATGACCATCGAGGCCGCCGACAGCGCCGGGATTCCCGTCAGCATGTGCGGCGAAATGGCCGGCGACACCCACTTCACGCGCCTCCTACTCGGCATGGGCATGCGCGAGCTGAGCATGCAGCCAGGGGCCATCCTCGACGTCAAAGAGCTGATCCTCGAGGCCGACACCCAAGATCTGCAGCGACGCGTCGCAGCGCTCTTCACCCAGCTCGACGACACCAGCCCCTCGCGCCTACTCGACGCCCTCAATCACGCCTGAGATCGCTCAGGACGTCTCCACTTGTTAGCATAGGGCGCCAGAGCCACCCACGGCTCATGGCCTCTCTCGCGAACGTCCGACAAGGTGATCATGTCCGCCCCTGCGCCCAGCAATCCAGAAACCACGCGCATCGAAGACCTGCACCAGGTGCTCGAGCAAGGCGCCATGCGCAAGGCCGCGCGCATGCTCAACGCCTTGCAGACGGCCGAGATCGCGCACCTGCTGGAGTCACTCCCGCCCAAGGAGCGCGAGCTGGTTTGGAATCTGGTGGACAAGGAGAATGATGGCGAGGTCCTGACCTATCTGCACGACGACGTCCGTGAACACCTGATCAACCTCATGGACGCCGGCGAACTCATTGCCGCCGTGGGCAGCCTGGATACGGACGACCTTGCCGACATCGTCCAGGACCTACCGGTGGCGATCACCCATGAGGTCGTCAAGTCCCTCGACCAGCAGCGCCGCGATCGACTCGAAAAGGCCCTGTCCTATGCCGAAGACAGCGCCGGCGGCTTGATGAACTCGGACACCGTCACGGTGCGCCCGGAGATGACCTTGGACGTGGTGATGCGCTACCTGCGCCGTCTGAAGGATGGCCTGCCGGACATCACCGACAACCTCATCGTGGTCAACCGCAAGGGACACTATCTGGGCGTGCTCTACCTCACGGACCTCCTGACACATGAGCCAGAGGACTCGGTGGCGGAGGCCATGACCCTGGACGTCCAGGCCATCCCCGCCACCTGGAGCGCACGCGAGGTCG
Source organism: Thiorhodococcus mannitoliphagus (assembly GCF_010915725.1). Taxonomy (GTDB): domain Bacteria; phylum Pseudomonadota; class Gammaproteobacteria; order Chromatiales; family Chromatiaceae; genus Thiorhodococcus; species Thiorhodococcus mannitoliphagus. Next base: position 36,622 of record NZ_JAAIJR010000005.1, on the reverse strand, counting down.
CGACGCGATTCGAGCAGCACGACCTGGTGACCGCCCCCGTCGTTGACGATGAAGGTCTGCTGCTCGGCCGGATCACGGTCGACGATGTGCTCGACGTCATCCGCGAGGAAGCAGACCACCAATTCCTCGGTCAAGCCGGCCTCTCGGAGACCGAGGACATGTTCGCTCCGGTCATGTTGAGCGCCCGTCGCCGCGCCCTTTGGCTCGGCGTCAACCTGCTCACCGCCTTTCTGGCCGCCTGGGTCATCGGACAATTCGAGGCCGCTATCCAGCAGGTAGTAGCCCTGGCGGTGCTGATGCCCGTCGTCGCCAGCATGGGTGGAATCGCCGGCACTCAAACCTTGACGCTGACCATCCGCGGTCTCGCGCTAGGCCAGCTGACACTCAAGAACACACGTTGGCTGCTCTTCAAGGAGATGGCGGTCGCAGCGATCAACAGCGTCATCTGGGCCTTAGTCGTCGCCGTGATCGCGAAGCTCTGGTTCAAGGACACAGACATTGCCCTGGTGATCGCCGCCGCCATCACCATCAACCTACTCGCCGCCGCCTTCACCGGAGCCTTGTTGCCCCTGCTGCTGGAACGACTTGGCATCGACCCCGCACTCGCGGGCGGCGTCATCCTGACGACGGTCACCGACGTCGTCGGCTTCCTCGCCTTTTTGGGGCTCGCCACCATCTTCTTGCTCTAACCCAACCCCAAGAGACCGCGCCCGACAAGCTCTTAGAGGCCGTTTGAAAACGCCCTCATGAGACTCCGATAGGGGTAGGGAAGGCTCACGCCTCCCCTCCCCCGTCCACACCCTCGGCTCCACCCAGCTCCACTGTCGCGGATCACCGGCGGCGTCTGCTTGTTTAGCCCTCGCGGGCACTGACGCAGTCAGCATCTCGCCTCCGTCGGCGTTGGCCTTTACCGATCAACCTTCCTACCCACCTTCGCTCAGCGCGGCTTTGCTCTCCGCGCCTCTCGTCCGCACCAGATCAGCCCTCGGCAGGGTCTGCACCCCAGCGCTTTGGACGGGTGTCTCCTCCCCGTCAGCCCTTGGCTGTCCAGTCGCGAACCTGCGCGACTCTGCGGGCTCTGACTCCTGCCAACGCTCACCTCCGCCGGCAGGTCTCGCCGCTGACTTCGCCTCACCGTCCGATCGTTCCACCCCCAACCAGGTGATGCCGCCCATGGATCGCTTCGCACGCCCTCTCCAGCGTCCACGGTGAGTTTCAGGCTTCGCCGCCTCCCAGAGGGCTCGCCACGGCACCCCGCCGCAACGGGCTCTGATCCTGCAGACCGATCATTCGCCTCCGGTTGCCTCCCGCCCCACCTCGCGGCGACGCAGTGACCTTCGGCTACGGAGCCTACAGCATCCTCCGACACGGACTTGCACCCTGCTGATGAGACGCCCTCACGGGCGCCGCTCCCACCTCGCTTCGCCTGCACGCCGCGCGGTGCCTCGAGTCCGGAGCCTTTCGGCCGACGCAGGGCGGCCCGCTTCACCAGCGGCGAGCCGCCCTCTTGCTTAGAAAGCGCTCATCAATTGTTTCCCGATGCGAACGATGCCGCCCGAAATCCCCCCTGGCCCCCCTTTGCGAAAGGGGGGAAGTTGTTGATGGTCACTTTCTTATCCGGATCAGCCCTCCAAGCGGCGCAACCGTGCGCGCAGCTGATCGAGTTCTTCGAGCAGGTCCAAGGCCAAGGCCGCACCGGCGATGTTGACGCCGAGGTCCTGCTCGAGGCGCTGGACACAGCGTACGCGCCGAATGCTGATGCCTTGAAAACGCCACTGATTGGGTTCGCGTCCGAGCGGATCGACGACACCTTCATCGACCAGTTCGAACACCCGCTCGGCCGGCAGTTGGCAGACGCGGCAAAGCTCGGCGAGGGTCAGCTCAATGTCTTCCTCGAGCAACTCACCGGAAAGCAGACTCAAGATGTCGGTCTTGTTCACGGATCAAACCCCCAGGTGCGTGCGCGGATTGAACTTGAGCGCCTTCTCGAAGGCCGCGTAGGCGGCCTTGGCCGACTCCGTATCGGCCTTCGGCAGGGCGACTTGCAAGACGACATAGAGGTCGCCCGGCTCCTTGGACGGAATGCCGCGGCCCTTCAGGCGAAGCTTGCGGCCGCTCGATGAGTCTGCCGGTATCTTGAGGTCGACCGTCCCAGCAGGCGTCGGCACCTTCAAGGTCGCTCCGAGCGCGGCCTCCCAAGGGGCGACGGGGAGATTGAGGTAGACGTCGCGGCCCTCGACGCTATAGAGCGGGTGGGGCCGAAATTCGACCTCGAGGAAGAGGTCTCCGGCCTCCCCCTTCCCCAGACCGGCGCCGCCCTGCTTAGCGAGACGGATGTGCTGCCCTTGGCGCACACCCTTGGGGATGGAGACATTGAGCGTGCGCTCCTTGACCCGAGGCCGGCCGTCGGCCCCAAGCTCCGTGTGTCTGAGGGTCAGGGTCCGCGTCGTGCCCTGATAGGCATCCTCCAAATCGACCAAGACCTTGGCATGAGTATCCTCGCCCTGAGCGTGAAACTCAGGGTGGGCCTGACGCCTTTGGGCGCCTCCGAAGCCGCTGCGGCCGAACAAGGTCTCGAAGAAATCGCTGAACTGATCGGCATCGGCGGCCGTGAAGCCACCACCGTGAAACTCGAAGCCCTGGTCCCAATCGGGCGGCGGACGAAAGTCCTCTCCGGCGTTCAAATTGGGGTCGAGCTGATCATAAGCAGCACGCTTCTCGGGGTCTTTCAGGACCTCGTAGGCCTCGCCGACCTCTTTGAATCGCGTCTCGGCGTCAGGCTCCTTACTGACGTCAGGATGATACTTGCGGGCAAGCTTGCGATAGCAACGCTTGATCTCGTCCTGCGTAGCATCACGCTTGACGCCCATGATCTGATAGTAATCTTTGAATTCCATAGGACGGCAATCTTGTTGTGCTTCGCGTCACCTGCTTGGTGACGCCTGATAACGCCGATTCACAGAGACCTCAAGCCCCTGTGAGACGCGGATTCCGGGCAGTCTGCGCTGCACGCAGCAGGCAGGATCCCCCGAGCACCGAAAACGACCGGCCTGCCATCAATCTGGGGGCAGGCTCGACGCGGTTCTCACGCAATGGCTCAAGCCGGCGTAATGACCCGATGCTGCGACGGCGACAAAGCCGACACACAGCCCCTGTAGGGATAAGGCACTTGCTGCCATCTGGCAACCCGTTTGAGACCCATGTCGTCAGCGCAGTGCATAGGCTAAGCAAGTGTCCATCAGTTGTTTCCCGATGCGAGCGATGCCGCCCGAAATCCCCCCTAGCCCCCCTTTGCGAAAGGGGGGGAAGTTGTTGATGGACATTTTCTAAGGCTCATGCCGTGATTCCGGCACCCCGGAGCCTGGAACAGAGCCCGCAGCCGTCTGCGGGCTCGTCGCGGCGGGGCGCCGCTCCCACCGAATCGAGCGGCTGCGGCGCTGTCCCACTCGGACAAGCGCCCTTGCCTTGTCCCGCCTCACAAGCTTGATCCAGGCGATCGACCCCGAGAGACGCGGCCTGCATCGCCCGCACTTCTGGCTCAGGCATCGACCATCTGCACCACGACCAGCCGCCCGCCATCCCCTTTCGCAAGCAGGATCTGCTGCCCATCCTTGAGTTCCAGCTGACCGCCGATGGGAATCGGGGTCTTGGTCGAGACATCCATGAGGTCCGGTAGGTTTTCGTTGACCAGCCACCAGGCATTTTGGTGGAAGACGAAATAGCCGACCCGCTTCTTTTGCGCCTCGTTCAGCTTTTCGTTGGGGGCAATGAGGTTGTTGGCATGCCAGAGGAAGAGCGACTGTCCGGTCCAGACCATGAGGCGATGGTTGTCCGGCCTGTACTGGCCTTCCTTGCGCGAGGAGTAGAGGTTGAGGACCGGCAGCTTGCCCCGGAACGGCGTGCCGCAGAAGGGACAGACGGGCTTGGTGGAATTGTCGAAAACGTACCACTTCTGCTCGCACTTGGGGTTGAGGCAGGGCTGAATGAGGTCGACCGTCTTGACCAGCGCGGTCTCCCAGTCGTTGGCGGAGGGGCGCAAGGCTGGATCATGGAGTCCAGCGACGAACGCCTGTAGGAAGAGCTGGGAGAGATAGGGTCCGGTGATGGTGAAGGGCAGCTTGGCGGTGTCGGCCCAGGGCAGCTCGGTCGGTTTGGCGTTAGCGACCTTGATGCGATTGCTCGCGTCCGTCGGGTGTTCGACGAAGAGCGCCTTCTCGCCCATGGACAGCATCTCGTCGCGCTGCTCGTCGTCGAGGTCATGCACCTTGGCGCCGCGCAGCGGGTGCCGATAGAGCAGGTACATGTAGATAAGGACGCTCAGCGCGTGCAGATCGGTCTCGCGCCTGGGCAGGCAGCGGTTGGGGTCATCCTTGGCCAGATGGCTGGTCCTGACCACCTCGGGGGCGATGAAGTCCGGTGTCCCGACCACGTCCGGCGGGTACTTGCCGGGCACGACCAGCCCGTCGACATCGATGACGCAGGCGAGCCCCTGCGAGGGGTCGACCAGCACGTTCTTGTAGGACAGATCCGAATGGGCCAGACCGGCCATGTGCATGCGACGCACGGCCCGCGCCAGCAGCAGACAGACCTTGAGGTGATTGAGCCAGGTACCGAGTTCGCGCGGATCCACGAAGCGGTTGCGCAGGTTGGCCGCGGCGAACCACTTGCCCTCCTTCTCCTTGCCCTTGATGCCCAGCATGTCGCCATTTCTGGAGCCGTGCTCGAAAAAGAAGTGACGCGGATAGGTCGGTGCGACCAGCCCAAGGCGGCCCTCGTGCTCCAGCACCGCCGTCGGCCAGCAGAAGAGGTTCTGCCAGTAGTCCCCGCCGACCTGATCGAAGATGCTCTCCCGATACTTGCCGGCGATCATCTGCAGGCGCTCCTTGGCCTGAAAGTCCTGCGCGGTCTTGTAGAAGGCGACGACGTAGGAGCGGTCGGGCGAGAAGTGCACGTCCTTCATCGCGCCCGAGCCGATCACCTCGTCGACGAACTCGATCACCTGGCCATCCAGGGTCCTGCAAGTGACGACTCGCGTCATGGGCGATTCCTGAGCATCAATCCAGCATCCGGGCGACGGGGTGAATGGGCCAATCCCGGTATCGGCGGCTCACCATAGCAGTGCGATGGTGCGGTCGTCATGATGTCCCGGCGAGAAGAAGGCTAGCCAGTCCGCGAGCTGCTGCGCCGGCTCCGGCGTTTCCAGCAGCGGCGCGATCTCGCCCCAGAGGCTGTCCCACTTGGCGGGATCGTTCAGACCCTTGTCGGTCTCGAAGCGCGGATCCGAGACGCCGTCCGTCATCAGGAGGATCGCACTGAGATCCTGGTAGCGGCCGATCCCGATGCGTTTGGCAAACCCCTGATCCGAGAGCGCAGCGCGGTCGAGGAAGCGCGTCTGACCGGCGAACTCGCCGCCGTCCGGTGTCCCCATGAGACGCACCTTGCCGCGCGGGCCATAGGCGGCGATGGCGCCGTCGCCCATCCAGAAGGTCGCGAGAAAGGTCCCCTCGTCCTGGCGCTTGACCGCCGCGGCCAACAGGGTGGTCGCATAGTCTCGTGGCTCCACGCCCTGGGCTTGGGCCTCCCGCTCGATCGCGTGCACGGCGAGCTGGCCGGCCTTGTGGAACAGATAGTGGAATTCCTGGCCCATCGCCTGCCCCGTACTGGCGGGATCGGCATCCCAGCCATTGAGGGCCGCCGTCATGCGCTCGCCGACATCGCCCTTCAGGCTCGCGAACAGATGTTCCCCGGCCGTCGCGACGGCAATCCTGGAGCCTTGGCGCGAGAAGCGCGCGCTGCCGGCACCGTCCGCGACCAGGATGAGACTCCAGCCGCTTTCCGGATCGTGACGGACATGAAAATCGTCGTCGCGGAAACTGCCGGCATGCTCATGTGAGCGTCCGCGCCGGCTTGCGGCGACGATGCTGAGTCCCTCGCCTGCGATCAGCGTCGCATCCGTGTGGGACTTGGGGTAGGGCGCGCCATCCGGCGGCTCAATGACCTTCCAGAGGCTTTTCGGATCTGGATTGACGATGAGCAGGCAGTCGTCCGAGTGGACGGCAGCACCGTCGAGCGTCCAGCGCAGCGGGATGCGGTGATCTCCGTCTAACGCTGGGGTGCCCCGCAGCGTGCCGCGCTCGGTATCAAAGGTCAGCCCGAGTGCGTCCGGGATCTGCGCCTCCAGCACCCGGACAGGCCTCCCCTGGGCGTCGCGGCCGAGGATCTTGTGGTCGTAGGCGACGCCCACTTTGGCATTCGGCAGTGTGAAGGATGCCTTCGGTTCCGGCAGCTTCTGGACTGCGGCGCCCGCTGGCGGCACCTGGCCAGGCTGAAGCCCGGTCTGACGTGTTGGGTGCCGGGGCGCTGGGGCGTCCTTGCCTGCGGACGCAGGCGCCCTACCGGGCTCGGCTGGATCAGTCTTGGGCATGGCTGGCGCCTCCTTCGTGGTCGCTGGGGATGAGCCCGATTCCGCTTGGGGGGATGCCGGCTCGCCCGAGAAATCCGGCATCACGGCCTTCTCCACGACCGGCCCGACGCCCTGCTTGCGCGCCATGACCTTGAGCGGCTTGCCATAGCGCCTGGTCTGCCACACGCCGACCAATTCTTCGACATAGTCGAAGGTAGCCTCCAGCACCTCATCGGAGGTCAGAAACGCCTCCAGCCGCTCCGGCGCAACCTGGGGACGCTCGAAGAAGACCTGATCGTCTGACTCGAACAGACGCCGCACCAAGCCTTCTAGGTAGGGCGAGAGCTTGGCAAGCTCCTTTGGGGTTGGTCTGCGACGCAATCTGGCCATGCGGATCAGCCTCGCCCGCGCCCGACCTCGAACCCGCCGTCGTCCGGCGACGGCCCTGGCGCGAAGGCGACCCTTGCTTCGCACCATGGGCAGATCACCTCTCCCGGACCATTGACGCACAAGAGCTTTCCGCAGTTGCACATCGCGAAGGCCGTGGCCGCCCCGCAATGCGGACAGCCAGGCGAGCCGAGCAGCTCGGAGGTGCTGACCTTGGCCTCCAGCGCCGCGCCGTCGGACCAGTCGAAATAGGACTCGTCGAGCGGGTAGCAGCCGGTGAGCCGGAAGAGCGGCACCTGCAGGCTGAATTCCTGGGTGCCGAGATCCTGCAGCTCACGCTCGTATTTCATGATGTAGGGCTTGCGGGTCTTCTGACAGCGGCCCGTGAGGGTGACGCAGGACTCGTCCACCTGATTGGAGGGCGGCTCCTTGACGATGCGCATGACGCGCTCGTCCAGGGTCGGCAGCGCGGCCGTCTCCCCGGTTTCCCCGAGACTGCGGCTCTGGGCGACCACGGAGGCACTGATCCAGTTGACGAAGGTCTGGAAGTCGCCGGCCTTCGCCTCCTCGAAGAGGATCACCTGCTCGGTCAGGCGTTTGAGCACACTGAAGTCAGCGTCCCGACCGAGACCCACGGCGATCAGGGTGGCCCGCTTGGCATAGCGGTCATTCCAGCGCTGGATCGCGGGTCCAGGATCGTCGGTGGGGCGGCCATCGGTGAAGAGGTAGACAATGGGCTTCCAGTCGCCCTTGCGGTCCGGCGTCGAGCGGACCACGACGCTGTCGAGGGTCGTCATCAAGGTGTCCAGGGCCGCCCCGAGCCGTGTCCCGCCACCGAGCGGCAGACGCGGTGGGTAGAAGGAGACGACCTCCACGAGCGGGACGATGGTCTGCGCCAGCCCGGCGAAGGCGATGACGGAAACATGGACCGTCTCCAGCGCATGGGGGTCGGTGCGCAGGGCGCGAATGACCGCCTGCAGGCCGTCCTCCATCTTCTGGAGGTTCTCGCCGACCATGGACTCCGAGCAGTCGAGGACGAAGAACAGGGGTAGTCTGCGCATGCAGTCACTCCTTTGTCGTGGCGGTGCCGGGGCGAACAGGGGTCAGGGTCGAATCCGCTGCCTCAGAGCACCAGCTGGACCTCCGGCGGAGGCGGCGGAAGCGAGACCGAGCCGGAGACACCGGCACTGGTCGACCCGACGGCGACGCTCGCCGAGACCCATTTAAAGAAGCCGGAGAAGGCCGCCGAATCCATGGTGTCCAGGGTCACGACCCGGTCCGTCAGCTCGCGCAGCACCTCTTGCTTAGCCTTGGGACCAGCGGCGCAGGCGACGATGGCGCCGAAGCCGCGCTTGTTGATCTCCGGGATGGCTTGCCGGTAGGCATGCAGGTCCGAGGGGCTGCCGTCCGTCATGACGAAGAGCAGCGGGCGCCAGTCACCCTTGGCGTCTGGCGTGCTCTTGCGCAGATCGCGATCGACGCAGGCGATCAACAGCTCCAGGGCGGCGCCCAGGAAGGTCGCCCCCGCCTGAGGCACCTGAATCTCGTCCAGCTTCACGGCGTCCAGGGGCGTCAGCGGAAGATACTCCCGCGCCTCGACGTCGAAGGTGATGATGCTGAGGTGGACGCTCTCCAGCGCATAGGGATCCTGGCGCAGGGCACTGAGCATCGCCTGGATGCCGACGTTGACCGAATGGATGGGCTCGCCACGCATGGAGCCGGACGTGTCGAGTAGGATATAAACGGGAAGTCTCCGAGCGCTCATGGCTCTCCTCGTCGTTGGGAGTGGACAGTCGTCGCCTGCACGCGAGCCAGGGCGTGACGCGCTGGCCTCAAGCGTAGCGCTTGAGCCATTCCACGAAGGAGTCCGATTGCGACGGCTCGCCGATCGCATTGAGCTTCCAGCCGCCGGGCTCGCGCTCGAGTTCGGCGAAGAGCATCGAGCGGCAATCCTCGTACTGCGCCCCGCCGGAGAGGTCGAAACGGGCCATCTCGCGCCCCTTGGCATCTTCCGCGCGGATAAAGGCATTGCGGACCTGGCCGAAGCTCTGTCCGTTCTGAGCGCCCTTGTAGATCTGCACCACGAAGACGACCTTGGCATAGGTCTCCGGCAGATCGTTGAGCTTGACGACGATCTGCTCGTCGTCGCCCTCGCCGGCGCCGGTGCGGTTGTCACCCGTCAGCCAGATGCAGCCGGAGCCATGACGCAGGTTGTTGAAGAAGATGACGTCGCTGTTCATCAGCGTCGCCTGGCCGTTCTCGTCCCGGCCCAGGTCCCGCACCTTGCCGTTAGCCGCGCAGAGGAAGGCGACGACGTCGAGGTCATAGTCCGCGGCCTTCTTGCCCATAAGCCCGCCTAGCAACCCCTTCTTGGCTTCGTTGATGTCCCAGCCGAGGCCGATGGTCACCATGGAGAGATCGTGCTCGCTCTTCTTGAGGCTGACGCCCTGTCCTTTCTTGAGTGAGATACCCATGCCCTTTCTCCTCAGAGGACCACGTTGACTTCGGGCGGAGGCGGCGGCAGGTCGCTGAGACCCGTGACCTCCTTCAGCCCCTGATCGACCTTCTGGCTTCCGGTGGAGACGGAGGCCGAGACCCATTTGAAGAAGGCCTTGATGGTGCTCGCGTCTGCCGTGTCCAGGGCGACGACGACCTCGGTGATCTGTTTCAGTACGGACGTATCGCCACCCTGGCCGGCGGCGCAGGCGACGATGACGCCGGTGCGCACCTGTTTGAGCCTGTCGAGCCCCTTCTTCCAGTCGTCCGTCGGCGCACCGTCGGTCATGATGAAGACCAGCGGCTTCCAGTCGCCCTTGGCGTCGGCCGTCGTGCGTGCGACCTCGGCCTCGATGCGCTCGGCGAGCAGCCCCAGCGCCTCGCCCAAGGCCGTCACCCCGGTCGCGTTGAGCGGCGGCGGCTGAAAGGTGGCGAGTTCGGTGAGCGGCACCACCTGGCGGGCGGTGCTGTCGAAGGTGATGACGGACAGGAATGCGGTCTCGAGCGCGTAGGGATCCTGGCGCAGGGTCGAGACCAGGATCTGAACGCCGTTCTTCACCGCTTCGATCGGCTCGCCGGTCATGGAGCCGGAGGTATCGAGCAGCAGATAGACGGGCAACCTTCTCATGGGTGTCTCCCTTCTCTTCTAAGAAACCTGATGGCCAACGCTTCCGGGCCATGGATGGCCGCTCATCAAGCGACGTCAACCCCAAACTGATGGCAGAGCGCCTCCAGCCCGCCGGCGAAGCCTTGACCAACGGCCTTGAACTTCCACTCGTCGCCACGCCGATAGACCTCGCCGAAGATCATGGCGGTCTCCGTGCTGTAGTCCTCCGACAGGTCGAATCGGGCGATTTCGTGATCGTCGTCGAGATTGGCGATCCGCATGAAGGCATCCGACACCTGCCCAAAATTCTGACTTCGCGCCTCGGCCTCGTGGATGGTGACACAGACAAGGATTCGCTTGATGGCTTCCGGCACCTGCTCCAGGTCGATCTTCAGCGCCTCGTCGTCGCCCTCGCCTTCACCGGTGAGATTGTCGCCGCTGTGCTCGACCGAGCCGCAGAGTGACGTTAGCTGATTGTAGAAGATGAAATCCTCGTCGCGACGCACCTTGCCGTTCTCGCCGAGCAGAAAGGCGCTGGCGTCGAGATCGAAGTCGCTGCCGGCGGTCGCCCTGGCCTCCCAGCCGAGCCCAACGAGGATGCGCTTGAGGCTCGGCGCCGTCTTGGACAGGGAAATGTTGCCGCCTTTGACGAGATTTGCAGCCATGCTCAGTCTCCTTAGAAAGTGTCCATCAATTGTTTCCCGATGCGAGTGATGCCGCCCGAAATCCCCCCTAGCCCCCCTTTGCGAAAGGGGGGAAGTTGTTGATGGACAGTTCCTCAGTGAATGCCTGCCGTCCCCCGGCAGGCAGCAGTGATCTGCGTACACTGTCCCGCCACGGATCGAGATTCAAGTGTCCGAAATCGACGCTTTGGCGTCACTCGACCCGAAAAATAGCCGCATGCTCACCGATCCCAAGGATCACGACTGTGACGGGGTCCTCAATCGTCCCCGCCGCTGGCAGTCACTCCACCCACAGACCTAGCCCGCCCACCCGAAACAGGTGGCTGATACCGGGCTTTCAGGTAACCTAGCCGGATGGATCATCGACCCCGCAAACGTTTCGGCCAGAACTTCCTGCACGACCCCAGCGTCATCCAGCGCATCCACTTGGCCATCGCCCCCAAACCCGGTGAGCGCCTCGTCGAGATCGGTCCAGGTCAGGGCGCGATCACCGAGGGCCTGCTGCGCGCATTGGGCACGTTGGACGTCATCGAACTCGACCGCGATCTCGTCGGCCCGCTGCAACAACGCCTGGGCGCTTTGGGCGATCTGCGCATCCACAACGCCGATGCCCTGAGCTTCGACTTCCGCGCCCTCGCGGCCGCTGGGGACAAACTCAGGCTGGTCGGCAACCTGCCCTATAACATCTCGACGCCGCTGCTGTTCCATTTCATCGATCAGGCCGACTGCCTGGTCGACCTGCACCTGATGCTGCAGAAGGAGGTCGTCGACCGCATCGTCGCCGATCCTGGGGATAAGACCTACGGCCGACTCTCGGTCATGGTCCAGACCTATTGCGATGCTCAGAGCCTGTTTCGGATCGGCCCCGGGGCCTTCACGCCAGCCCCCAAGGTCGACTCCGCCTTCATGCGGCTGAGACCCCTGCGGCCGCTTCCCCACGAGATCACGGACCCGTCCCTACATGCGCGTATCGTTGCCGCGGCCTTCGGCCAGCGCCGCAAGACGCTGCGCAACAGCCTGTCCGGACTCATCGATCAGCCGCTCTTCGAGGAGGCGGGCGTCGAGCCTTCGCTGCGCGCGGAAAAACTGGATGTCGCCGCCTTCGCCCGGCTCGCGAATCTGGCTTGGAAAACCGCAGCGCGGACCTGAACTCCTCGGGCCTGCCGGCGGGTCGGACAGGTCATTGCTCAGGCGCCGGGCACTCATGAGGCGAGTGACCCTTTCGACCGTCGAGAATTGATTCCAGCGCCGCAATAAATCAGCATGTTCTTTAAGGTATTTTGAACGAGGCTTGCAGCATGACGGATGAGGATCAACTGGAAATCGATAACGATAGCGGCGACGAAGAGATCGAGCTGATCCAGCTCGCGCGCGCGAACGACGTCCTGCCCGCAGAGATTCACGTTCTGCCCGTCGCTTCACGCCCCTTCTTTCCTGGGCAAGCCGTTCCCTTGATGATGGACGCCGAGCACTGGGCCTCCACCATGAAGGCAGTGGCGGACACCGAGCACAAGATCCTCGGGGTCCTCTTGGTCGACAGCGAGACCTCCGAGGAGGCCACGACCGAGAACTTCTATGAGATCGGCACGGCCTGCCGCGTCCACCGCATCCACCAGCAGGACGGGCATTTGCAGGTGTTGGTGGAATGCCTGCAGCGCTTCCGTGTCGGCAACTGGGTCCACAAGAAGGTCCCCTTCCGGGCACACGTTTCCTACCTGCCAGAGCCTGACGCCGGCAATGACTCCGAGGTCAAGGCCTATGCCATGGCGGTCATCAACACCATCAAGGAGCTGCTGCCGCTCAATCCCTTGTATGTCGAGGAGCTGCGGGTCTTCCTGGATCGCTTTGGCCCCGACGATCCTTCGCACTTGGCCGACTTCGCGGCCAGCTTGACGACCTCCTCGAAAGAGCAGCTGCAGGAGGTCCTGCAGATCCTGCCGCTCTTGAAGCGCATGGAAAAGGTGCTGGTCTTGCTCAACAACGAGCTGGAACTCGCGCGCGCGCAGCAGAAGATTCGCCGCACGGTCGAAGAGAAGATGCAAAAGCAGCAGCGCGAGTTCTTCTTGCGCGAGCAGCTCAAGGCCATTCAGAAAGAGCTGGGCATCGCCAAAGACGACCGCACGGCGGAGATCGACAAGTTCAAGGCGCGCATCGAGGAACTCGAACTCACTGAGCAGGCGCAGAAGCGGGTCGAGGAAGAGCTGGACAAGATGGGCATCCTGGAGACCGGCTCGCCCGAGTACTCGGTGACCCGCAACTATCTGGACTGGATCACCCTGCTGCCCTGGGGCAAGCACTCCGAGGACAAGCTCGACCTCAAGCGCGCCCGCCGTGTCTTGGATCGCGATCACTACGGGCTTGAAGACGTCAAGGAGCGCATCCTGGAATTCTTGGCGGTGGGCATCCACAAGGGCGAGATCGCGGGCTCCATCATTCTGCTCGTCGGCCCGCCCGGCGTCGGCAAGACCTCCATCGGCCACTCCATCGCCGACGCCCTTGGGCGGCGCTTCTACCGTTTCTCGGTCGGCGGCATCCGCGACGAGGCGGAGATCAAGGGCCACCGCCGGACCTACATCGGCGCCATGCCGGGCAAGTTCCTGCAGGCCATGAAGGACGCAGGCACCGCCAATCCGGTCATCATGCTCGACGAGATCGACAAGATCGGCGCCTCTTATCACGGCGACCCGGCCTCGGCCCTGCTCGAGGTCTTGGACCCGGAGCAGAATACCGACTTCCTCGACCACTACTTGGATCTGCGCTTCGACCTCTCGAAGGTGCTCTTCGTCTGCACCGCCAATCAGCTCGACAGCATCCCCGGACCGCTGCGCGACCGCATGGAGATCATCAAACTCTCCGGCTACATCGCCGAAGAGAAGCTCCAGATTGCAAAGAAGTACCTCTTACCACGTCAGATCGACAGGGCCGGACTTGGCAAAAAGGCCGTCAAGCTCGACACCAAGACCCTGCGCGCCATCATCGAGGGCTATGCGCGGGACGCGGGCGTACGCCGGCTTGAGAAACAGCTCGGCAAGATCGTCCGCAAGGTCGCGGTGCGCATGCTGGAAGGGGAAGAGACGCCCATCACCGTGACCGGCGATGACCTCAAGGGCTATCTCGGCAGCCCGGTGTTTCGCGACGAGCGCAAGCTCTCAGGACCAGGCGTGGTCACCGGACTGGCCTGGACGACCATGGGCGGCGCAACCCTCTCCATCGAGGCGGCCCGCACCCACGGTTTCAACCGCGGCTTCAAGCTGACCGGTCAGCTCGGCGACGTCATGAAGGAATCCGCCGAGATCGCCTACGGCTACCTGGTCAGCCACGCCACCGAGTTCGGCGCGGACCCGGCCTTCTTCGAAAAGTCCTTCATCCATGTGCACGTCCCCGCTGGCGCAACGCCCAAGGACGGACCCTCAGCCGGTGTCACCATGACCTCGGCCTTGCTGTCGCTCGCGCGCAACGAGCCGGTACGGCGCATCGCAATGACCGGTGAGATCACCCTCACGGGCGAGGTCTTCCCCGTCGGCGGCATCCGCGAAAAGCTGATCGCGGCACGCCGCGCGGGGATCAAGGAGATCATCTTGCCGGAGGACAACCGAGGGGATTTCGACGAAGTGCCCGAGCATGTGCGCAAGGGGCTGAAGGTGCACTTCGCGTCGCGTTACGAGGATGTGCTGCCGTTGCTATTCAAGGGTTGAGGCAGCGACAAGTACAAGCCTGGCCAGGTGCTAGATGAGTGCTGTAATAGATGAGTCGGAGCGGCGCCCCGCCACGATCGAGCGCCGTCGCGGCGGGGCGCCGCTCCCACTGCGACCTTCCAATCCCAGCTAGATCGCAGACGGGCGCCGACGATAGCCAACGCCAGCTAGCCCCAGAAGGGCCGAACCGAAGAGCCAGACGGCGGCTGGGATTGGCACGGCACTGCCCTTGATGTTGTCGATCGCGAAAGATGTCGTAGAAACCACCTCCAGCTTTGTGACTGGAGACATCCCTGAAAGCCTGATGGTCTCGAAAAGATTGACTGGTCGATTAGTATCGCCGTTGAGCAAGTTGGAGAAAGAGCCAAGCAAATTATCATTCGCATCGAATAGCTTGATCGTGACCTTCCCGCTATCACTATCCACGACGTCTAGACTCTCAAGACTCAAGGGTTGACTGAAGCTCAGCGAAAACTTCCCGCCATTCTGATTATCATCGGATGTTGTGCCGAGACCATTCTCGTCGATGATGAGTACATTGCCCAGATCGACACCCGTGATGCCTGTATTCAGATTCGTGAAACCTGAGCTGCCATAATTGAGATCGGGATCGGTCGTATGCCCCGCTTTCGTATCGTAGATCCTGGCAACATTGCTGCCACTTCCAGTGCTAGACTGCGTTCCGGTGACGGACATGGTTACTCCACCAACCGTGACATCGCTTACGTAGCTGTTCTCGTTAAGCCCCGAGAAGTTGAAGTTAATCGTCGCCGCTGCCACGCTGCCGGCGCCCATCAATAACAGCACCGCCAAGCCACTGCTCGCGAATTTCGTCGTCTTTTTCGACATCGTCGTTCTCCATAATCGATGCACTCTGGGCTTACCGTAGGCGCCGGAGTATTTGCGAGGGATCTAGAGAGCCGAGGCAACGCACTCCCTCTGCCCGACAAATAATGCAACAACCGCACCCAGAATTCCCCCTCCCGACGAACGGAAGCATCAAAGCTGCTGCCAATAACAATCAGTTACTTAGAAGAAGACAAGAAGGAACGACAGGTGGGAGTATCGCCGGTGAACGTCACACGGCTACCCGCTGTTACGTCACATCGGCTGTGACAGTCACAAGATCGGGCAGCGAATCTGCAGGGAGCCGGCCTAATCGGGGGGAGAGCGATTCGCGGGAGCACTGCACCTTAGACCGGCGCCAATCCAATCGCTGAGATACGTCATGCTTCTTAGCGCTCGAACGAGTGCTCCGGCCTTAGAGGCTGTCTGAAAAACACCTCGGGGCGACTTTAGTCGCCCTTGGCACTGGCGGGAGGGCGAATGAATTCGCCCCTACAGCTCGGGCGATTGCAATATTCAGACAGCCTCTTAGAAAGCATGAGGTCAGCAGATGGCTCAATGACCCTGGGACCTGAATCTAAGGCTCAAGCGCCGGACATCTTTCACGCTAAACACCAAGCTCACTTCAACTCTTCGAGGCACTGAGCGAGCGACAATCGCCAATCCGGCGTGCTCAGACCAAAGGTCTCCTCGAAGCGTCGGTTGTTGAGCACCGAGAACATGGGGCGCTTGGCCGGCGCCTGATACTCGGACGAGGGGATCGGAATCAGCTTGGCGGGGCTGCCGCTCGCCTCCAGGATGGCGCGGGCGAAACCGTACCAGCTCACATCGCCCGTTCCGGTCAGGTTGTAGAGACCGCCGACCCGGTCCAGGTCGAGATCGCCGCGCATGACGCGATAGAGCACCTGCGCCGTGATCTCGGCCAGCATGCGGCTCCAGGTCGGCGTACCGATCTGGTCGTCGACCACGCGCAGTTCCTCGCGCTCTTGGAAGAGGCGCCGCATGGTAAGGAGGAAGTTGGCGCCCCGCGCCCCATAGACCCAGCTGGTACGAAAGATCAGCGCCTTTGCGCCGGACTCCAGCAGGGCGCGCTCGCCGCCAAGCTTGGTCTCGCCATAGACATTGATAGGATCCGGGACGTCGTCCTCGGTGTAGGCGCGACCGAGGGTGCCGGAGAAGACGAAATCCGTCGAATAGTGGATCACGGGTACACCCAGCTCGGCAGCGAGCGCGCCCATCTCGCCCACGGCATCGGCGTTGATGCGGCTGGCGGTGTCACGATCCGTCTCGGCCTTGTCGACGGCCGTGTAGGCGGCCGCATTGATGATGGCATCCGGCTTGGTGTCGCGCACCAAACGCACGAGTGAGCCGGCATCCATCAAGTCGATAACTGGGCCGTATTCGCCCTCGAGCGACGCGGCGACGACGTCACCGAGACAAGCGAGCGTGCGCCTCAACTCCCAGCCCACCTGGCCGTTGGCACCAATCAGCAAGAGACGCGGCCGGGCCCCGGCCAGGATTCTGTCGGTCATGCGTAGTCCTCGATGCCTGGTAGCCGCTCCGCCGGAATCTCCTTGAGGCCGAGGGCATGCTTGTCTTTTTGCGAAAGCTCGGGCGCGCCGTCCAGAGGCCACTCGATGCCGATGTCCGGATCGTCCCAGCGAACGCTGAATTCAGTCTCTGGGCTGTAGTAATCCGTGTTCTTGTAGACGAAGAGCGCGGTCTCGGCCGTGACCAGGAAGCCATGCGCAAAGCCGGGTGGGACCCAGAACTGGCGCTTGTTCTCACCCGAGAGCGTCACACCCACCCATTGACCGAAATGGGGCGAGCCGCGCCGAATGTCCACGGCCACGTCGAAGACCTCACCGTCCAGGACCTGGACCAGTTTGCCTTGGGCATGCGGGTGCTGGACGTGCAGGCCGCGCAGCACGCCCTTGCGCGAGAAGGACTGATTGTCCTGGACCATGGGCTGCGGGATGCCCAGCTCGGCGTAACTCTTGGAGCGGAAGGTCTCCAGGAAGTAGCCGCGCTCGTCGCCCCAAACCTTGGGCTCGAGGATGAGGACGCCGGGGATGGCGGTCTCGATGACCTTCATAGCGCGCCCCGGCTCAGCAAGCCAAGCAAATAGTCACCATAGCCGCTCTTCTGCAGTTCTTCGGCCATGGCGCGCAGTTGAGCCTCGTCGATCCAGCGATTCAGAAAGGCCACCTCTTCCGGGCAGCAGATCTTGAGTCCTTGGCGCTTTTCGATGGTCTCGATGTACTGCCCCGCCTGCATGAGCGATTCGTGGGTCCCGGTGTCCAGCCAGGCCGTGCCACGCCCGATGCGCTCCAGCGCGAGCTCGCCCTGGCGCAGGTAGCAGTTGTTGAGGTCCGTGATCTCCAGCTCACCGCGCGGCGAGGGCGTCAAAGTCTCCGCCAGCTCACAGACCTTGCCATCGTAGAAGTAGATCCCGGTCACGGCCCAGTTCGACTTGGGCTGGGTCGGCTTCTCTTCGATGCTGACGACCTTG
This sequence comes from Thiorhodococcus mannitoliphagus, assembly GCF_010915725.1. Classification (GTDB taxonomy): domain Bacteria; phylum Pseudomonadota; class Gammaproteobacteria; order Chromatiales; family Chromatiaceae; genus Thiorhodococcus; species Thiorhodococcus mannitoliphagus. The sequence goes on along the minus strand of NZ_JAAIJR010000005.1, from coordinate 18,993 downwards.
CCGGAGTCATCGAACTCGGCGACACCATAGCGCTCTGGGTCCGAGACGTAGTACCCGAATACGGTCGCGCCGCGCGCGCGCGCGCGTGCGGCCGTCAACTGATTGACCAAGCCCTGGCCATAGAAGATGTTGTCGCCAAGAATGAGGCAAGAGGGCGCGTCACCGACGAACGCCTTGCCAATCAGAAAGGCCTGTGCAAGACCGCCAGGATTTGGCTGCTCCGCATAGCTCAGCGAAACCCCCCACTGCGAGCCGTCGCCCAGCAGCGCTTGGAACATGGGGAGGTCCTGGGGGGTCGAGATGATGAGGATCTCGCGAATCCCTGCCAGCATCAGCGTGGACAGGGGATAGTAGATCATCGGCTTGTCGTAGACCGGCAGCAGCTGCTTGCTGATCGTGCGCGTCAAGGGGTAGAGCCTGGTCCCGGAGCCGCCAGCCAGAATAATGCCTTTTCGATTCATGCCATCTCCTCAGTCGTCTGCGGCGCCGAGCCGCTCGCCGCGATAGCTGCCATCGGTCACACGCTGGCACCACTGCGGGCTCTCCAGATACCAAGTCACGGTGCGCCGCATCCCTGACTCGAAGGTCTCCTGCGGCTCCCAGCCGAGTTCGTGCTTGAGCTTGCTGGCGTCGATGGCATAACGGCGATCATGTCCGGGCCGATCAGGCACGAAGCGCTTGAGATTGACGTGCGGGCGATGCGGCGAGTCCGGCAGCAGCTCATCCAGAAGCCCACAGAGCGTATCCACAACCTCGAGGTTCGTGCGCTCGCTGTTGCCGCCGACGTTGTAGACCTCGCCTGGCCTGCCGGCCTCGAGCACCCGCCAGATCGCCCGGCAATGGTCGGTGACGAAGAGCCAGTCGCGGACGTTGGCGCCATCGCCGTAGATGGGTAAGGCCTCACCGCGCTGCGCCTTGAGGATCATCAGCGGGATGAGCTTTTCCGGAAACTGATAAGGGCCGTAGTTATTCGAGCAGTTGGTCGTCAGCACCGGCAGCCCGTAGGTGTGGAACCAGGCACGGACCAGATGGTCCGAGGCCGCCTTCGAGGCCGAGTAGGGCGAATTTGGGGCGTAGGCGCTGGTCTCGGTGAAGAGCCCAGTCGCCCCCAAGGATCCATAGACTTCATCGGTGGAGACATGGAGGAAGCGAAACGCCTCCCGCGCCTCGCCAGTGCGCTTGCTCCAATGCTCGCGGGCGCAGTCGAGCAGCGTGAAGGTCCCCACCACATTGGTCTGGATGAAGGCGCCAGGCCCATCGATGGAGCGATCGACGTGACTCTCGGCCGCGAAGTTGACGACGGCATCCACCTCGTACTCGGCGAGCAGCCGGCTAATCAAGGCATGATCGGCGATATCGCCTTGGACGAAGACATGGCGCGGGTTGTCGCGCAAGTCGGCCAAGGTGTCCAGGTTGCCGGCATAGGTCAGCGCATCCAGGTTGATCACCCGGACATCAGTCTCGTCCAAGATGTAGTGGACGAAGTTGCCGCCGATGAATCCAGCGCCGCCGGTGACGAGTATGGTGCGCATCGAGTCCTCTCGCGAATGAGTCCTTGGTCGGATGGGGGGTGATCAGAAGGGGATGTCGTCGTCGAAATCGCCGCCACCGCCACCGCCGTTGAAGCTCCCCTGAGACTCTCCCACGTTTCCAGCGGGCTGAGGCTGAGGCTGAGACGGCCGTCCGCTGCCCCGCGACGGCGGAGGGGCGTCATCAAAGGGCACCGAGGAGCCCATGCCCCCGCCCTGCCGGCTGTCGAGCATCTGCATGGTGCCATTGATGTCCACCACGACCTCGGTGCTATAGCGATCCTGTCCGTCTTGTGCCTGCCACTTGCGCGTGCGCAGCTTACCTTCGACGTAGATCTTGGAGCCCTTGCGCAGGTATTGCTTGACGACCTCCGCGATCCTGCCGAAAAAGACCACGTTGTGCCACTCAGTGCGCTCTTGTCGCTCACCGGTGTTGCGATCCTTCCAGGTCTCACTGGTCGCGATCCGCACATTGGCGACCGGATCACCGTTTTGCATGTACCGCACTTCCGGATCGGCGCCGAGATTGCCGATCAGGATGACCTTATTCACTCCCGCCATGTCTTCCTCCCGCCCCACTGCGTGCTGGGACGATCAATAGCTCACTGAAAACCCCTAGCCGCGCCCTGACTCAGCGTCAGGCATTGGCCGAAGAAAAGGTCCGCAATCTTGCCCAATCGAGCTGCCGGCTGTCCACCTTGAGGTAGGCCACACCGTCATCGAGCGCGATCACGGCCTCCTTGACGCCGGGGACGGCGAGCAGCCGTTGCTCGAGGCTGGAGGCGTCGAGTTCGGACGCGTCCCCAAGAGCGATCACCTGACGCGCTAGGTTCTCCGGCATGACCATGGTCATGACCAGACCCACCCAAACGACGGATGTCAGCGCGCCCACCAGATAGACGGCATCGGCGCCAAAGCTCTCATGCGCCCAGCCGCCCAGCAGCCCCCCCAAGAAGGCCCCAATGAACTGCGCGCTCGAGAACACGCCCATGGCCGTTCCCTTGGCGCCGGCCGCCGCGGCCTTGGAGACGAGGGAAGGCAAGACGGCCTCGAGCAAATTGAAGATGGTGAAGACCACCAGCAGCAAGATGCCGACGCCCCAGAGCGACTGATTCAGCACGAAGAAGCCGAGCATCGAGAGACCCAAGGCGATGACCGAGCCCATGAGCACCTGACGCACCTTGCCCTGCCGCTCCGCCATGATGATGAAGGGCACCATGGCGACGATCGCCAGCAGCACGGCCGGCAGATAGATCACCCAGTGATCGGCCAGCGGCAGCCCGGCGTCCTGGATGGAGAGCGGCAGCACGACGAAGAGACTGACCATGATCAGATGCAGCATAAAGATCGCGGAATCCAACCGCAGCAAGGTCGGATTCCGGGTCACGCTGGACAGCTGACTCAGCACCGGCTGCGCGTCACGATGGATGCGCGAGTGCTCCGGATCCGGCACCACGTAGGCGAGCACCAACATGCCGACGACGGCCAAGAGCGCGGTCAGCCAGAAGATGCCCGAGATCCCGATCCAGCGCGACAGGACCGGCCCAAGGACCAATGCCGCCGCGAAGGAGAGCGCAACACTGATCCCGATCGCCGCCATGCCCTTGGTGCGCACCTCGTCGCGCGTCAGGTCCGCCGTTAAGGCGATGATGGCCGCCGCGATGGCCCCGCTGCCCTGGATCACGCGCCCGAGAATGACCCAGTGGATGCTCTCTGCCATGGCCGCCACGCCGCTCCCGATCATAAAGAGCACCAGACCGCCATAGATGACGGGCTTACGCCCGATGCGGTCCGACAGCAGACCCAAGGGGATCTGGAAGATGGCCTGGGTCAGCCCGTAGGCGCCAATGGCCAATCCGACCAAGATCGGCGTCGCCCCCGGCAGGTCATGGGCGTAAATGGCCAGGACGGGCAGCACCATGAAGAGACCGAGCATGCGCGTCGAAAAGATCGCGGCGAGCCCGGCCGCCGCGCGGCGCTCGCTGGGCAGCAGCGGAGTGCGGGGAATCTCTGGAGCGGGAGTCTCTTTCTGGTTCACGGCAGACTGCCTTTGCGTCTTGAAGGCGAAGATTCGCATAATAGCAGCTTGATTCGAGCTGCAGCAGGGTCCGCACGGCGAGATCCCATGCCGCCCCGTCTTGGATCCAGCGCCACCCCGCCCCGAGCCACCCAACCCCGGCAGCACCATGGACACCATCCGCATCCGCGGCGCACGCACGCACAACCTCAAGGGCATCGACCTCGACCTGCCGCGCGACCGACTCATCGTCTTCACCGGCCTGTCCGGCTCCGGCAAGTCGTCGCTGGCCTTCGACACCATCTATGCCGAGGGCCAGCGCCGCTACGTCGAATCGCTCTCAGCCTACGCGCGGCAATTCCTCTCGGTCATGGAGAAGCCGGACGTCGACCACATCGAGGGGCTGTCCCCCGCCATTTCCATCGAGCAGAAGACCACCTCGCACAACCCGCGCTCGACGGTCGGCACCATCACCGAGATCTACGACTACCTGCGCCTGCTCTTCGCCCGCGTCGGCCAGCCGCGCTGCCCCACCCACGGCGAGCCGCTGGAGGCCCAGACCATCAGCCAGATGGTCGACCAAGTGCTGAATCAGCCAGAGGGCGACAAGCTGATGCTGCTCGCCCCGGTCGTCTCGGCGCGCAAGGGCGAGTATCAGCGCCTGCTCACCGAGCTGAACGCCCAAGGCTTCATCCGCGCGCGCATCGACGGGGTGCTGTGCGAGCTGGACGACCCGCCGGAGCTGGATCTCAAGAAGAAGCACGACATCGAGATCGTCATCGACCGCTTCCGGGTCCGCGAAGACCTGGCATTGCGTCTGGCCGAATCCTTCGAGACCGCACTCAACCTCTCCGGCGGCATCGCCCGCATCGGCTGGATGGACGAACCCGAGCGGGCCGAGCTGACCTTCTCGGCAAAGTTCGCCTGCCCCCTGTGCGGCCACAGCATCCCGGAACTCGAGCCGCGCATCTTCTCCTTCAACAACCCGGCCGGCGCCTGCCCCACCTGCGACGGACTCGGCATCGAGCAGTTCTTCGACAAGGCCAAGGTGGTCCTGCATCCCGAGCTAAGCCTGGCTGGGGGCGCTGTACGCGGTTGGGATCGGCGCAACGCCTACTACTTCCAGATGATTCGCTCGCTCGGGCAGCACTACGGGTTCGATCCCGAAACCCCCTGGAGCGAGCTGTCCGAGGAGGTCCGCGCCGTCGTCCTCTACGGCAGCGGCAAGGAGAAACTCAAACTGAAGCTGCCCCATGAGAAGGGCAGCGGCAAGTCCCGTCCCTTCGAGGGCATTATCCGCAACATGGAGCGCCGTTATCGCGAGACCGAGTCCACGACGGTCCGCGAGGAGCTGGCGCGTTACCTCTCCCACCAACCCTGCCCCGCCTGCCAGGGCTCACGTCTGAACGAGGCTGCGCGCAACGTCTTCGTCGGGGACTGCAATCTGCCGTCCGTCTCACGCATGCCTGTCGGCGAGTCGCTGCGCTATTTCGAGGCGCTCGAGCTGCCCGGCAAGCGCGGCGAAATCGGCGCCAAGGTCATCAAGGAGATCGCCACCCGGCTGCGCTTCCTGGTCGATGTCGGACTGGACTACCTCATGCTGGAGCGCAGCGCGGACACCCTCTCCGGCGGCGAGGCCCAGCGCATCCGGCTCGCGAGCCAGATCGGTGCCGGCCTGGTCGGCGTCATGTACATCCTGGACGAGCCATCCATCGGACTGCATCAGCGCGACAACGCCCGCCTCCTCAAGACGCTCACCCACCTGCGCGACATTGGCAACACGGTCATCGTCGTCGAGCACGACGAAGAAGCCATCCGCGCCGCCGACCTCGTGGTCGACCTCGGCCCAGGAGCCGGAGTGCATGGCGGCGAAATCGTCGCCCAAGGCAGCGCAGAGGAGGTCAAGGGCAATCCCAAGTCACTCACTGGACGCTACCTCTCGGGCGATCTGCGCATCGAGATCCCGGCTGCGCGCACCCCCATCGACCCAGAGCGTCAGCTGCGCCTGCTCGGCGCGCGCGGCAACAACCTGCGTGCCGTCGATGTCGCCATCCCGGTCGGCACCTTCTGTTGCATCACCGGCGTCTCGGGCTCGGGCAAGTCGACGCTCATCAACGACACCCTCTACCCGATCGCGGCGCGCCATCTCAATGGGGCCAGCTTACGGCCAGCCCCGCATGGCAGCGCCGAAGGGCTGGAGCACTTCGACAAGGTCGTCGACATCGACCAAAGCCCCATCGGCCGCACGCCCAGATCCAATCCCGCCACCTACACCGGACTCTTCAACCTGGTGCGCGACCTCTTCGCCGCCGTGCCCGAGGCGCGCTCACGCGGCTATACCTCCGGGCGCTTCAGCTTCAACGTCAAGGGCGGACGCTGCGAGGCCTGCAAGGGGGATGGACTCATCCGAGTAGAGATGCACTTCCTGCCGGACATCTATGTCCAGTGCGACACCTGCAAGGGCCGCCGTTACAACCGCGAAACGCTGGAGATCCGTTACAAGGGCAAGACCATCGACGAGGTGCTCAACCTCACGGTCGAAGACGCCCTCGAACTCTTCGCGCCCGTACCAGCAATCAAGCGCAAGCTCCAGACCCTGGTCGACGTCGGGCTCGCCTACGTCACCCTCGGTCAAAGCGCCACCACCCTCTCCGGCGGCGAGGCCCAGCGGGTGAAGCTCAGCCGCGAGCTGAGCAAGCGCGACACCGGCCGGACCCTATACATCCTCGACGAGCCAACCACAGGCCTGCACTTCCACGACGTCAAGCATCTGCTCGACATCCTCCACCGCTTCCGCGACCAGGGAAACACCGTGGTCGTCATCGAGCACAACCTCGACGTCATCAAGACCGCCGACTGGATCATCGACCTCGGCCCCGAAGGCGGCGACAAGGGCGGAGAGGTCGTCGCCATTGGCACCCCCGAAACGGTCGCCGCCAACCAGAGGTCCCACACGGGAGCCTTCATCCAGCCCCTGCTCCTGCGCGGCTGGTAATGGCCTGTTCGGGAGCAAGGACATCGACGCCTTTCAGACGTCCAGCATGCCGGGAGACTTAGAGACAACCACTCAATCAAGACCCGCCCATCGGCAACGACCCCTGAGAGGCTGTTTGGAAATCATCGCCCTTGGTCCTGCGGCTGGGCGAATGAATTCGCCCCTTGGACAGGTTTTTCGAGACAGCTTCTGAAACAAGCGACCTCATCAGGCCGGACTGACCGCTCTTCCTGCAGGAGAGCAGCGTCTCGCACTGAGGCGATTGCTGCCAAAGCTCGTCCGCGCTGACTTGTCTCGAGGCCCGCCTGCGGTGTCGCACCGGCGGTCACAGAGCCCGGCGACGCTCCCGCCGTTGACACTTGAAGGCAAAGCTCGATCCGGCGCCAGCTGCGATGAGATTTTCCAGCAATCGCCTGAAGCCCTGAGCGGCAGACCCATTGCGCCCAAGGAACACACTGTTAGAATGTGGGCAAGCGAGGGCAGTCAATTCGCATTGTCTCTTCCGTCCGGGGAAAGCAAAGGGAGGGAGTTCTCAAGCATTGGACGGACTCAAGTCGTCGTTCAACTTAAGAGATGTGCTCAATTCGCACCCCATTCGATGCCCCCTCAGATTCCTCCCAGCCCTCACGGCCATGCCGGCCACAGAGGCATCCTCGAGAATTCCCCGCTACCCGGGAGCGCGACCAGTGTCAGCCTCAAGCTGATCTCGATCATCTCGCTCTGGCTGCTGATCGTCGCTGCGTCGCTAGGCTGGAACCTCGAGCAGGCCGAACGTCATCGTGAGCGCCTGGCCTTGGAGGCCGCCCGATCCTTCTTCCAACTGCTGGTTCTGACCCGGCGCTGGAACGCAGAGCACGGCGGGGTCTATGTCCCGGTTACGGAGCAGACGCAACCGAATCCCTATCTGAAAGACCCAGATCGCGACATTCAGATCACGAACGACTTGACCCTGACCAAGGTCAACCCGGCTTACATGACGCGTCAGCTCTCCGAACTGGCGCAGAAAAACGCCGGGGCGCAGTTCCACATCACCAGCCTCAACCCCATCCGACCCAGCAATGCCGCCCTACCCTGGGAAGCCGATGCCTTGCGCGCCTTCGAGCGTGGGACCAAAGAGTTCGGTCAGGTCTTTCGGGGCGACGATCAATGGGGCTATCGTTATATGGCGCCGCTGGTCACCGAGAAGCCTTGCCTGAAGTGCCATGCCGACCAGGGATACCGCGAGGGCGACATCCGCGGCGGCATCAGCGTGACGCTTCCGCGCCTGACGTCGCCAAACTCCTGGGCGCTCATCGGCAGTCATATCGGCATCGCCCTCTGTGGCACCCTGCTCATCCTCGTCATGGGACGGCTGCTCATCCGCGCCTATGACGGACTGCGGCGCCAAGCGGTGTTCGACGCCCTAACCAGAATCCCGAACAGGCGTTTCTTCATCGAGCAACTGGTGCATGAGATGCGCCGGGGGCGCCGTGAGCACTTGCCCCTCGCGCTCCTGATCTGTGACATCGACTATTTCAAAGGCTACAACGATACCTTCGGCCATCAAGCCGGCGACGTCTGTCTGCAGAGGGTCGCGGAGCTGCTGCAGGGATGCCTCAGGCGCGGCGGTGATTTCTGCGCACGCTATGGCGGCGAGGAGTTCGTGGTCATCTTGCCCAGCACCGAACTCTCAGGCGCCGCCCGGATCGGTGAGCAGATCCGGAGCGCATTGGTCGAGCTTGGCATTCCGCATCCCGTTTCGCCCCACCGCGTCATCACCCTGAGCATCGGCGTCGCATGCGACAGGGCCGGTGAGCAGGATCACGAAGCGCTCATTCGCGACGCGGACGAGGCGCTCTATCGCGCCAAGGAGCAAGGCCGCAACCGTGTCGAGATCCAAGCAACGCCCCTGACCAAGCACAAGGGGCAGCCGTCTGCTGCGGCCATCCAAGGTGATCTCTCTCATCCGTCAGAGCCGTGATCCGCATGGCGTCGTTTGACCCGCGTCTTCTCTCTGCTCAGCTGAGGCAGCCCATTCCTCGATCGGCCTGGGTCGCCCAAGCAGATAGCCCTGAAAGACATGACAGCCGTTCTCGCACAGGAAGCGCCGCTGTTCCTCGGTCTCCACCCCCTCGGCGATGACCTCCAGCCCCAATGACTGGCTCATGGCGAGGATGGCCCGGACGATGGCGGCGTCGCTCGGATCCGTGGCGATGTCGCGCACGAACGACTTGTCGATCTTCAACTGATCCAGTGGCAGCAGCTTGAGATAGGAGAGTGAGGAATAGCCGGTACCGAAGTCATCCATCGAAAAGCTCACCCCCAGTGCCTTGAGCTGATTCATGCGGCTGACGACCTGCTCGGCATTCTCCAAGACCACGCTCTCGGTCAGCTCCAGCTTGAGCCGTCGCGGGTTGGCCCCGGATCGCTCCAGGCTGGCCTGGACCTGCGCGACGAAATCGGGCTGATGGAATTGCCGCGCGCTGACATTGACCGCCATGCGCAGGGAGCGGGTCCGCTCATCGGACTCCCACGCCTTGAGCTGAGCGCAGGCCGTGTCCATCACCCATTGGCCGATCGGCAGGATGAGCCCGGTCTCCTCGGCCAGCGGAATGAACTCCATGGGTGACACCAGGCCCCGGTCCGGTCGGCGCCAGCGCAACAGGGCCTCGGCGCCGAAACAGTGGCCATGCTGGTCGATCTGCGGCTGATAGAAGAGCTGCAATTCGCCCTTGAGCAGAGCTTGGCGCAGCGCGCTCTCTAGCGCCATGCGCGACTCGATGGCCTTCTGCATGGTCGGGTTGAAGAATCGCGCCGTGTTGCGTCCGGCGTCCTTGGCCTGATAGAGCGCCACGTCCGCTTGCTTGAGCAGCACCTCGATCGAGGTCTCGTGACCGCGAAAGAGGGTCAGACCAATGCTGGGCGTGCAGTAATAGGCCGGCTCGGCGGAGGTGAGCGCATGGGGGGCGTTGAGGGCGAGACGTATCTTCTCCATGGCCATCTCGGTCGCGTTGGCCGCCGTCTGCTCATTCGTTCCCAGGTTTTCCAGCATGACGACATATTCGTCGCCTCCCAGGCGGCTGACCGTGTCGTCCTCGCGGAGACTGGCCGTCATGCGTTGCGCGACCTCGATCAGCAGGCGGTCGCCGATATCGTGGCCCTGTGTATCGTTGATGGTCTTGAAGTGATCCAGATCGAGCATCATCAAGGCGCCGTACTGGCGGCTGCGATGACTGGCGATCAGCGCGTGCTCCAGCCGATCGAGCAGCAGGCGCCGGTTGGGCAGGCCGGTCAATGGATCGAAATAGGCAAGATTGCGGATCCGCTCCTCGGATTCCTTGCGCGTAGTAATGTCCTGAGCCGTGAAGGTCACGCCCTTGTCGAGATCGGCGGGATCGATTGGCGACGAACACAGGATGACGTTGAGCACTGATCCATCCTTGCGTTGCCAGCGGGTTTCCACGGTTCCGATGCCCTGCTCTCGGATCTGGACATATTTCTCGTGCCCGACGGACTCGAATTCCGCGTCAGACGGATAGAGCAGGCGTGAGGATTGGCCGATCAACTCCTCTTGGCTGTAGCCCGTCATACGCAGCAGGGTCTCGTTGACCTCGATGAAGAGACGCCTGACCACCACACCAATACCCACGGGCGCGGCGCGCAGGATACTGTTGGCTCGCGCCTCGCTGTCGCGCAGGGCCTCTTCCGCCCGCTTCTTGTCGGTGATGTCGCGGGTGATGGAGAAAATGCAGGGCTCGCCATCCAGTGTGATCAGATGGGCCGAGATGAGCGCGGTGGCGATCTCGCCGTTCTTTCTGCGGAAACGGGCCTCCAGATTTTCGCGGTAGCCATGGCGCGCGAGCGCATCCACGAGCCGCCTGCGAGCGGCTAGGTCGTGCCAGATCCCGAGGTCGCGCGCTCTCTTGCCGATCACCTCGTCGCGGCTCCAGCCGGTCAAGCGCTCGAAGCCCTCATTGACATCCAAATAGCGTCCGTCAGCGAGTCGATTGATGTTGATCGAATCCGGGCTGGTGTGAAAGGCCAGTCGATAGCGCACCTCGCTATCGGCGAGTTTGCGTTCCGCCCAACAACGATCGGTGATATCTTCGCCGGCGCTGAGGCTACCGATCACCCGCCCCTGGGTATCTCGGATACTGTTGTTGTGCCAAGCAATCAGGCGCTCCTCGCCCGAGCGGGTCCGGATCGGGTTCTCGAGATATTCCGCGCCAGCCATGTCCTCGATCATGATCTTGCGGTGGATATTGCGAATTTCCGCCACATCGATGTCGCTGGGGAGGCAGGTCGAGAACCAGTCCTCGCCGATCAATTCCGCTTCCTGATAGCCCAACAACTGGCGCCCCTTGCGGTTGATCAAGGTGATGCGGCCCTCGACATCCAGGGCGAGGATGATGGCCTCCACCGTCTGCAGGATGTTGTGGATGGTGTCGCGCTCGTGCCGGAGCTTGTCCATGGCCTCGCGCTGCTCGAACTCGGCGCCCGCACGAGCGGCCAGGATGCGCAGGTTGGCATGGACCAGATCCGTGTCGGTCAGCGGCGCGCGGGTGATCCCGACGATGAGGCCCAGCACCTCGCCCGCCGAGTCGAGGATGGGCTCGCCGATGTAGCCCTTGGCGCCGAGCCGCTTCAAATCCTCGTCCCTGGGGTATTGAGCATCGACCTCGGATTCAATAATACAATGGCCCGTGCTCAGCACCTGTTCGCAGGGGGTGAATGCGAGGTCGTAGGACCAGTTGGGGACCGGCTGCCCATCGCGCCAGGCGGCCCGGGTCGCGACACTGCGTTGCCCCGGAATCAGTTGGGCGACATGGACATGGTCGAGCCCCAGTGTCTCGGCGGCATGACGCACGACCGCCTCGCAGAAGCGCCCGCGGTTCGGAGCAGCAACGAAATTCGCCGTCGCCGTCAAGGTGGATTCAAACTGCCGACGCTCGTTCACGTCCATCACTCGAGCCATATCCATGACAAAACAGGGGCATGTGACCCCTGAGTATCCCTGTCATCAAGGACGAAAGTCCAGTTTCAACCAAAGGATTCGCCGGCGGCCCGACAAAGCGCACCAGGTCTCAGGGACGGGGAACGTCTTGATCGCCAGGAACTTCGCCCGGCATCGCCTAGAATCTCTCCATTACAGCCATCGCATCTCCGCGCACATCCAACGCGATCAGCAAGGGCTGGGCGTCAATCTTCTCCCGACCGAGCAAGCGACGGCCGCGCCAGCTGTGACGTGCCACCAAGAGGGAATCCTGATCACGCCCTCAAGCGCTGCCCTGACGGCCAAGAGGCTAGAAGCATGCCGCGCCATCGGAGATGATGCTTGCTTTGTGTGACAGGACACTCAACTTCCCCTCGGTTGGTATCCGCGCAAATCCGCGACAGCCTGCGCCCCGAGACCCAAGTGCCCGGCGCTGTATCAGGAGACATCATGCTGAAGACACTCTATGGTGAGATCATGACTGGCCGACTCAAACGTCTGCCCTACCTCGGCTACAACCTGCTTGTCATGCTCCTTTTCGTCCTGATCGGCTTCGGCATCAGCACATCGATCGGCTTAGCCGAGCGCATGGCGAACGGGGAGATCCCAGATCTACAAGCCCTGATCTGGGACGAGCTGGGAGTCATTGGCGTCCTTCTCATCGGCGTCGCGCTCACCGCGCTCGCCCTAGCGCAGATCAACATTGCAGTAAAACGCATTCGAGACATCGGCCTTCCTGGCTGGTGGCTCCTGCTGACCATCGCCGTGCTGGGTGTCTTTGCATCCATCATCGGCGGCAGCCCGCTCGCGAGCGGTGTCAATCTGCTGATCTTCCTGTCTTTGCTGATTCTGCCCACAGACTCATTCGGCAAGTACGAGGGGGAAGCTCCGCCATGAGTCGACGCCTAGAAAGCGTCCATCAACAACTTCCCCCCTTTCGCAAAGGGGGGCTAGGGGGGATTTCGGGCGACATCGCTCGCATCGGGCAACAATTGGTGGACACTTGCCTACCTCATAGGAGGCGCGGCAGCCCTGATGTAGCCATAGGTCGGAAGGACTTCGGGCCGAGGTAACCATGAAACCAGGCTCCTACCAATCACCCCGGCGAGCACTGACCGGTTGTCCACCACTGCTCGCACTGAGTTTCCTGCTGCAGGTCGCGGCTTCGCAGGTGCTGGCCGAGGCGGACGGCCCGGATTTCTTCGGCGTCACAGGTGTCGCGACACAGGATGTCCTCAACATGCGCGCCGGACAGAGCGCGCGCGCAGAGAAGGTCGGAGAGATCCCGCCAGACGGGCAGTGCGTGCGCAACCTCGGCTGTCGCGGCGGTCTGACCTTTCAGGAATACAGCACCTTGAGTGCCGCCCAGCGCACCGCGCGGCTCAAAGCGCATCCACGCTGGTGCAAGGTCGAGTATCAGGGCGTCACAGGCTGGGTCGCGGGCCGATACCTCATGGAAGGCACCTGTAACGAGCAGCCTTAGATGTGGTCTTTGCCGATCAGTCCCTGCGTATCCCCCTCAACGAAGCGTCGCCAACAAATGTCGGGGAGGTTGACATGACGACTGAGCTGCGGGTCCGCGCGGCCCAAGCACTCGGCCGAGATCGGGTGCGCGCCAATATCCGGCGCGCCATGGACGGTCTCATCGATAAACGGCGCGCCGCCTTTCCCGACACCGAGGAGTTGGAGCGGCTGCGCGACCAGGGCAAGGCGATTCGCGACCATGCGCTCGCAAAGCTTCCTGCCCTGCTGGAGCAGCTCGAGCAAAACTGCACGGCCAACGGCATCCGGGTGCATTGGGCACAAGACGCCGACGCAGCGAACGGCATCATCCTCGACATCATCCGCCGACATGGCGGCACGGCGATCATCAAGGGCAAGTCCATGGTCTCGGAAGAGATCGGACTCAATCGCTTTCTGGAGGAAAAGGGTGTCGAGCCCATCGAGACCGACCTCGGCGAACTCATCATCCAGCTTGCCCAGGAGCACCCTTCCCACATTGTCGCCCCAGCCGTGCACAAGGACAGACGCGAGATCGCCGAGCTCTTCAACCGGCACTATCCGGATGAGCCCTATAGCGAGGACATCGAGCGCCTCACCGCAATGGCGCGGCGCGTCATGCGGGAGCGCTTCAAGGCCACCAAGATCGGACTCTCCGGTGTCAATTTCGCGGTCGCCGAGACGGGCACGCTCTGCCTGATCGAGAACGAGGGCAACGGCCGTCTCAGCACCACGGCGCCGGACGTCCACATCGCCGTCACCGGCATCGAGAAGGTCGTCGCCCGTCTCGAGCATCTGGCGCCCTTGCTCACCCTGCTGACACGCAGCGCCACCGGACAGCCGATCACGACCTATGTGAACATGATCAGCGGCCCGCGCAAGCCAGAGGAGCTGGATGGCCCGCATGAGGTTCACCTGGTCCTGCTCGACAATGGCCGCTCGCGCATCCACGCCGATCCCGAACTGCGCGCCACCTTGCGCTGCATTCGCTGCGCGGCCTGCATGAACCACTGCCCCGTCTATGTCCGCATCGGCGGACATGGCTACGGCACCGTCTACCCCGGCCCGATCGGCGCGATCTTGGAGCCCCAGCTCCAAGGCTTGGCACGTCAGGGCGAACTCGCGCAGGCATCCACACTTTGCGGCGCCTGCGCGGCCGTCTGCCCGGTCCGCATTCCCATCCCACAGCTCTTGAATCGACTGCGATTCGAGCAGGCACAAGCCGGGCGCAAGGACGCCGGCGCTGGGGCCTGGATGGAGCGGCACCTCTGGCGACTTTGGGCCTGGATCTACGCGAGTCCAGCACGCTATGAGCGCTTCATGGGTTTAGTGACCAGTCTCGGATGGCTCGCCAAGATCTCGGTCGGACCCTGGGCACGCACGCGCACCGCACCGCGCATCGCCAAACGCTCCCTTCACGACTTGGCACGCGAGGAGGGGCTGAGCAATGACTAACACAAGGGAACAGATGCTCGCGCGGCTGCGCACAAATCCTCTAGGTGAGGTGCCGGCACCCGAGCTTGAGGTCAGACGCTTCGCCTGGTCGCTTGATGAGGCCGTAGAAAAATTCGAACTAATGCTGAAGGCCGTCCGGGCCGAGGTGTACCACGTCGGTCACGACTGGCCATGCCTCCTGGCCGAGCAGCTGACCCAAGCGGGCGCCCGCAACCTCTACTACGGCCCGGAAGGGCCGCTCAGCCAAAGGCTGACCAGAGGCTGGCCAGAGACAGGCCCACAGCTGGCGGCCCTCGATCGGCCGATCGAGGAAACCCGTGAGACCCTGTTCGATCAGGCCGATGCTGGATTCACGAGCTGCGTCGCCGGCATTGCGGAAACCGGATCCTTGGTGCTCTGGCCCACACCCGCCGAGCCCCGGCTGCTGTCGCTCGTCCCGCCAATCCACTGCGTCTTGATCGAACGGGATCAGATCCGATCCACCCTGCATGAACTCATCGTGCAGGAGTCTTGGTGCAAAGGCATGCCGACCAATGCCCTCTTGATCTCGGGCCCGTCCAAGTCAGCCGATATCGAGCAGACCCTCGCCTACGGTGTCCACGGACCAGAGCGATTGCTCGTCCTCATCCAATAGGCGAGGGCCGTACCCCAGATCGAACCAACCGCTCCGATGATCCTCAAGAGAATTTCCCGGTGGTTGCGTGAGGCGTTGATGATCGAACCGTCCAGTCGGTTGAGTCGACACCAGGCATCGCCGGTCTCCAGACCAGGAAAGGCGCCGGCCCGGTCCATGTTGGCGAAGTTGATCCCGGTGCCGCGCAGATTGGGATAGAGGGTGACGCCGCGCACACCACAGAGCGGACAGTCGGCGGGGCCGTGCTCGCGCGCCTCACCCGTCACGTATTTGATCGATGCCAGTGCCTGGGCCAGATAGGTCTGATACTCGGGCCGATCGCCCGGCCAGCGGCCCTCGGCATCCACGACGCTGAGAAACACGGTTTCCTTTTCTGGAATCAGCCGGATGGCGGCGGCGAGGATGTGCGGATCGGCTTCCTCGCCGATCGGATAGACCGCATCGCCATAGCGCAACGCGGTCCCCTCGAACAGGATCGCGCAGGTTTCCCGAAAATAGTCACGCCAGACGGCATCCGCCTTGGCCTGGGCGCTGAATTCCTTGGCCGTGGTGTTCTGGATCTTCAGGCTTGGCCCGCACGGCGGATTGTCCTTCGGCTTGCTGGTGCGCTTGAAGACGGGACCCAAGGCGGGTGACTGGGCGCCGCTAGGCTTGTTGAACGGCAGTCGAAGGCGCTTGGCCTCATCGAGATCCTCGACCCACATCTTGACCATGCCCGGTTGATCCGCAACGGCTTGTAGCAGATAGACGCGCGCAACTTTCTCAGCGGCCTCGACGAGAAGTAGGGCAAGTTGCTCGCCATGTCGCGCCCGGATCTCGGGCAAGCCAAGCGCGGTTTCTCCGCAGCGGCGATTCAGTTCCAGTAACGCCAGTTCCCGCATTGCTCCGAACATGCGTATTTCCTCCCGTTCGAATCCGTGGAAGGTATTACACCCGAATGGGCGAAGCGTGTGCGTTTTCGCAAGCTTGCGATCAACCCATGCGCCGCACCTGGTATTCCTCGACCCGAGCCCCGCAGGCCCGCATCTGCTCGGCGCTCAATTCCTGCCCGCGCAGCGCGGGCGGCAAATCGAGCGAGAGGTGCAGATAGCGACCACCGCGCGCGCAGACCGTCGCGGCCAGGTTCACTGGCAGCGAGCCGATCAGGGTGTCGCCCGGCTGGATGATCGCCGGATCGAGGTGCTCGAGCACCTGATCGACCGTAATGCCCTCCTCGCCCGCCCAGTCGCGGGCGCCGGGATGGCGGGTGACGAAGTAGAGGCTCATGCCGACGTGAGCGACGCGCGAAGCAGCAAACCGCTCGCGCTAAGCACGCCCGCCTCGATCAGGCACGCGCGCAGCGCCGACCAGTCGAGTTCGGAGAGCTTGCGCCGCCCGTTGGGCTTGGTGCCCGCGCAGTTGGGCTTGCAGCGCACACGCGCCGAAGGATGGAGCGACGGATTCGCCAGCAGCTCGACGAGCTGTTCGAAAGAGAGATGGTGCTTGTCGTTGGACTTGCCGTTGAGCGAGACGTCGAAGTATTGCCCTTTGACGAGGTAGGGATGCGGGATCTGCCCCTGCATCGGGTTGTAGGCGGCGGTCACGGAGGTCAGACAGTTGTGCTCGTTGATAACATCGCGCACGTTCAGCATGGATGCGTCTCCTTGCAATCGAGTGATGGGCGGCCGGTCTCCTCAGAGGCCGGGGCCTGGGGAGAACCTGTGCTCCCCGTGGCTGGACGTATTGAACAGGCGATTGGCTTTGCGGTCAGGATTCGCAAGCTTGCGAGCTTCGAGACACCGATCGGCTTCACAGGCTTGCCTGAGTCGTGGCGCCATTTTGGCGCCAGTGCTATTGTTCTCTCCATACTGGTCAAACAGGGTCCTTCCCCATGATTTCCCACGAGCCAAAGCGACAATCGCGCATTGGCGCGCGCGTGCCGCCCGAGGTCTTGCGCACACTGCATCAGGCGGCCGATCTCACCGGGGCAACGCTCAATCAATTCCTCGTGCAGGCCGCGCTCAAAGAGGCCCGATCCGTCATCGAGCGCGAGCAACGGCTGCAACTGTCCCGCCGCGATGCCGAGCGTTTGCTGGAACTGCTGGAGAATCCACCGCCACCCAATCAGGCGCTCACCGACGCTCAGACGCGTTATCAAGGACTGAAACGTGATGCTGATTCAGCCTTTGACTGGCAGCCATGACCGACGCGCCTTCGACTGCGGGCGGGTCGAACTCAATGACTGGCTGGCCAAGGTTGCGCGCCAACATCAGAACAAGGGCTTGTCCAAGACCTTTGTGGCCGTTCAGGAGCAGGCCCCCTCGGCGATCCTGGGCTATTACGCCCTGACGCTCACCGAAGTCGATACCGCTGTCTTGCCTGAAAGCCATTCCAAACGGTTGCCACGCATCATTCCGGGCGTCCGGCTCGGGCGTTTGGTCGTAGATCGTCAGCATCAGGCCAAGGGTCTCGGAGAGCTGTTGTTGATGAACGCGATCGAGCGCGTCCATGCCATCCGCGCCCATGCGGGCGTGGTCGGACTCTTCATTGATGCCATCGATGACCAGGCCGCCGGGTTCTATCGGCGCTATGGCGCCCTTCCATTTCTCGATGATCCCTTGAAATTGTTCCTGCCGGTCGGTTGAGCACAGCCCTGGGTTTCGGGTTTCGCTGCGTCTGGAGAGACGCACGCAAGCTTTCATCAACCCTTGAGCCACTGCAGCACGAGCAAAGTGTTCTGATAGTCGCGATCCTTCTCGGGTTTCTTGGCCTGGGATTGCGGTTTCCATTGTCCCTTCGTCCCCTTCATCCGATTTTCCAGCCAACGTGCGACTTGCTGTTTCTCTACGCCTTGCCAGCGACCGCTCTTCACTTGGCCGATCAGATAGACGATTTCGCTCTGGTTCTTGTCTGGGCGTGCGTCGATCAAGTCGAGCAATGAACGCTCGAACGGATCGAGCCGTTCACGCTCGGCCAGGCGTTCAGCCTCTCGACGCCTGGTCTCACCGGCCTCCCTTTGCTTCTGCTCGCGCTGTTTTTGATCCTTGTACAACTGGCGAGTACCGGATTCATCCTCTTGCATCTGTCCATAGCCGACCGCCGTTTTGGACCCAGCACCGAGCCAGTCCAGCGCCTGTTTCAGCGCCTTGAAGACAGCATCGAGTTCCTCCTTGGGGCAATCCCGATGACGCGGTGCGATCCCGAACAGCAGTTGGGGCTTGCTGGCGACTAGGAAGGGCACCGGCACCGGGGCATGCCAGTCGGCGGGAACCTTGTCCGGCTCATGGCGCCAGTCCTGGATCTCACCGCCTTGCTCGTACCACTTGCCCATGTGTGGTGTCATCACATCGGCGCGCAGGTTGACCGGTGCGATGGGTAGGGCATCGAAGAAGAGGAAGGCGCCGGCCTGATCGAGACTGCCGAACCAGGTTACGAGCCGTTGCTGACGCTGCTCGTCGTCGAGTGAGTCGTCCCAGACCTCGACCCAGGCGCGCACCAATCCCTTGACCGCGCTGCCGGCCAGGTAGGGCACCCCGAGGGTGTGATGCCAGGCCAGGCCGTTCTCGACCGGATGCGGCAGACCGAGTCCGGTGGCGAAATGCCAGTCGGCTCGGAAGACGCCGCCACGGCCGCTGAGTGCAGTGACGAGCGCGAGCTGGCGTTGGACGGCCTCTTCCAGTGACGGCCCGTCCCCGGCACGTTTGGCGTTGCTCTTGACCCATTGGGCCTTGCCCTCGGCTGGAACCTGCCATTGATCGTCAGCAATTCCCGCTGAAAATTT
Organism: Thiorhodococcus mannitoliphagus; assembly: GCF_010915725.1. GTDB lineage: Bacteria > Pseudomonadota > Gammaproteobacteria > Chromatiales > Chromatiaceae > Thiorhodococcus > Thiorhodococcus mannitoliphagus. The sequence goes on along the minus strand of NZ_JAAIJR010000005.1, from coordinate 131 downwards.
TTTCTCTTGAGCGACAATGGGTTGGAGCAGCCTGAAAAAAGTGCTTCGTAAACCTTTGGCGCCGACTCGGTAGACTGGCCGGCATCATTTCAGTGTCGGATTGAGAGGGCGGTGCTGATGAGCGCTCCGTT